>DAOLKH010000419.1:0-2080 GCA_035331685.1 Pseudomonadales bacterium | reverse complement strand
GTCGGCGAGCATCACGTCCGGGTGTCGTCGCTCGAGCAGTTCCAGCGCCTCGGCACCACTTCGCGCCTCGCTGACACGCACACCGAGCGTGCGCAACTGGGTGGCGATCATGCGCAGGTTCAGCGCGTTGTCCTCCACCACCAGGCAGTGCGATGCCAGTGCACGCTCGCCATCATCCGCAGACTCGCTGCAACAGCTCGCGGCGACGCGACCGACATTGCCGCTGCTCTGCAGACACGCAGCGAGCAGTTCGCGGCGCCGCAACGGCAGCGACACCACGCTGTGACAATGACTGCTGCGGACAGCATCGACATCGGCTTCGACCCGCTGCAGTTGCACCAGCGAAACGGATGCCGGCAGCACCTCCTCGCAAGCCTCGATCTCCGATTCGCCAAACGACAGCCACAGATCCGGCACCCATGCATCCGCTCCCGCAACGACCGCGCACAGCGTACGAGCGTCGACGAATTCCCGCAGCTCGAAGCAAGCACCGAGGTAATCACGCAGTGCCGCGAGGTGCGGGTTGCCGGGACTGCATGCCAGCGCCACGCGCAGACGCGGCAGCGGCACCGATACGGCCGTACCGCATCCCGGCAGCGCGAGCGGCAGGCGCACCGTGACCCGGGTACCCTCGCCCGGATTGCTCTGCAGATCGATCTGTCCGCCAAGTGCGCGGACCAGGCTCGCGCTGATCGACAGACCCAGGCCGCTGCCACCGAAGCGCCGTGTCACGCTCTCGTCACCCTGCACGAACGGGCGGAACAGTTGCGGTACTGCCTCGGATGCGATGCCGATACCCGTGTCGACAACCACCACACGCAGCACGGTGTCGCCCTCGATGCCTGCCTGCACAGTCACGCTGCCCGCCAGGGTGAACTTGATCGCGTTGCTGATGAGGTTCGTGAGTACCTGCGACAGGCGCAGCGAATCACCGATCACGCAACACGGCAATCCGGTGGCGATGTGACACACGATGTCGAGTCCCTTGGCATGTGAGGTCGGCGCCTGCATCCGGACCACGTCCTCGATGCATGCCTCGAGGTCGAACTCGCGCTGCTCGAATCGCAGCGAATCCTCTTCCAGCTTGACGAAGGTGAGGATGTCGTCGACCGTCGCGACCAGGATCTGCGATGCCTGTTCGAGTGTGCGATGGAAATCCGCGCGCTGTGCCTCGCTGCGTGATTGCTGCATCAGCCGCGCATAGCCGGTGACGGTGGCCAGCGGCGTGCGCAGCTCATGACTCATGCGCGCCAGGAACAGATCCTTGGCACGCGCGGCCGACTCTGCACGCTCCAGCGCGCTATCGAGCTCGCGGTTGCGCTGTTCCCGCTCGATCAATGCCAGCGACAACTCGATCGTCGCCTCGTCGACACGACGGTTCAGCTCGAGGCTGGATGCCTCGACCCGATCCGCCATCGCATTGATTCCCTGTTCGAGCTCATACAGTTCGCCGGACCCCGATGGAGCCGTGCGCGCACCGAGCTCACCGTTCTGGATCCGCGCCACCACCGTCGACAGGCGCTGCATCGGCATGGTCAGGCGGCGCGAGAAGCGCGCGGTCGCCAACCAGGCGACCAGCAGGGCACCGAAAGTGATCAGTGCGCCATCGCGCAGCATCGCGCGCTGGATCACACCCAGACGTCGCGGGTCCAGCGACAGCAACACGGTGCCAACCGGCTGCGGAGACGCGACAGTCGGGCCACCGAGCTCCGTATTGATGACGGAGGGATCGGAGCCGAACTGCACCGTGCGCGTGAATACGTAGCGCGATGCCTCGCCACGACAATCCCCGCTGCCGGCGCAGCGCTGCAGCCTGGCGACTTCGCGCGCATTGCCGGCCGCAGCAAGCAACCGCCCGTCAGCATCGAGAAACAACCTCGCCGCGACCGTGTCCCCTTCGCTCAGATTGCTCGCAGCGAGCCGGCGCAACGTCTCGACGTCGCCGACCATCAGCGCGAGCGAACCGGCGTCGGCCAGGTAGCGCACATCGTGCTCGCCGCGCGCAATCAGCCCGGCACGGGCATCGCGCACCCGCAATGTGGAGTGCCACACGCAGAGCGCCAGCGAAGGCAGCAGCATC
>DAOLKH010000418.1:0-2082 GCA_035331685.1 Pseudomonadales bacterium | reverse complement strand
CGCTCCTCGACCAGGGGCTGCCCCGGCGCGTGCAACACCATCGCACGCATCGTGGGAGGCAGACTGGTGTTGCGCATGCGACCTCCCGTGTCGTCACCCGATCCAGCATTGAATGACAGTTGCCATGCATCTGCACCTGCGGTTACTGTAATTCGCTGTCGGTTTGCACACCAGACACACACGAGGAGGACAGCACGTTCTGCAGGCCCATGGCGAATCGCCCGGATTCGGCACGATGTTGAATCCGCACATCCTGCGTCTCGACGTCTCCGGCCAGCCGGTCGAATGGCTGAGCTGGCAGGAGGCCACTTGCCTCTACGCCCGCGACCTGGTCGCGTGGACCCTTGGCGAACACATCCGCACGGTGCGCGGCGGCATTTCGCGGCTCACCGGAATCCAGTCGACGATCGAACTGCACAGCATCATCGCCTGCTCCGGTTGCATGGTGCGAAAGCGTCGCCCGGCGCCGCCACTGACCAATCGTGCCCTGTTCCGCCGCGATCGCCACCTGTGCATGTACTGCGCACTGAAGTTTCCGGAACGCGAGCTGACGCGCGACCACATCGTGCCGCGCTCGCGCGGCGGGCGGGACCAGTGGACCAACGTGGTGAGCGCGTGCAAGCGCTGCAACCAGCGCAAGGGCAACCGGTTGCCGGAAGAATCCGGCATGGAAATGATCGCGATCCCCTACCAGCCGAACGTCGCCGAATGGCTCGCGCTGATCAACAGCGACCGTATCCGCGGCGATCAGATGGAGTTCCTGCGCAGTCAGTTCTCGCCGCACTCGCGCTGGAACTGACTGCGACCGCAAGCCGCTCACTGCGGCGTGCTCTCAATGCAGGAGGCGGTGCAACTGGACCCACACGGTTTCGACCCGCATGCCCAGCATCACGATCCTGCCGCGGTAGCGTCGCTCGCCGTCGCTGGTGAACTCGAATCCGAACGAGCGCCGGATCCGCAACTGCCCATTGGCATCACGGGCCATGCCGATGTTCTGGCGGGCGACGGTTTCATCGAGCAGTTGCAGACCGGCCGCCTCGCAGTACTCGCGCCCGGCACGCAATGCGGCCTCGCGCACGCGCATTCCCTCGAAATACAGCCAGATGGCCATGGCGGCTGCAGCGGTCAACAGCATCTGCGCCAACGTCATCCCTGCAGATCCTGCATCACGATGCCGCCGCCCCGGAAACATTCGCGGGCCGCGGCGCGATCTCGCCCTGCTCCATCAGCATGAGCCGCTTCCACAGCGGACGCCGCAGATCCAGTCGCGCCTCGAGCCGGTACTGCAGCGGCTCGTCGGGCTGTTGCGCGAGCCGACTCATCAGGCGCAGGCCACTCATCAGGCTGAGGTTGAGCGTCAGCTTCGCCTGCGCCTCCCCATAGGCGGGCACGAGCGGCAGCTCCGAGGTCGCGCCCTTCAGCAGCGGCACGCCATTCAGCCCGAGGCTGATCACCAGCCCTTTGGCATGGAGATCGAAGGAGTTCGGGTTCAGCAGGCGCAGACCCACCTCAATGCGCTGCTCCACGCCATCGGCCGGCAGCAGGCGCAGCGAGGTGACGGTCACACGCGGATTCTCGACCGGCCCGGTCAGGCCGGCGCATGCAGCGAGCATCACTGCCAGCAGCAGCAAGAACGGCCGCGAAGCACGCACAAGGGGCATCGCCAGGACTCCTGATCGGGACACCCCCGCAGTGTAGGGGCTCGCGGTTCAGCGCGGCAACCGCATCGGAACTCACCGCATCCGGGCACGCCTGATCGCTTTATCCAGCACGCATTGAGCCGCTTTCCCATTGCCGCCGTGATGATGTGCGCACGATGATGCGCTCCTCGCATGACACCGCTGGAGAAGTTCATATGCGCACACCGATCTGCGAACGACTCGGCATCGAGGTTCCGATCTTCGCGTTCACGCACTGCCGCGACGTGGTGGTCGCCGTCAGCAAGGCCGGTGGCCTCGGCGTGCTGGGAGCCGTCGGCTTCTCGCCGGAGCGCCTGCGCGAGGAGCTCGACTGGATCGACGCGCACATCGGCGACAAACCCTACGCGGTCGACATCGTGATTCCGCAGAAGTACGAAGGCAG
>DAOLKH010000417.1:0-2089 GCA_035331685.1 Pseudomonadales bacterium | reverse complement strand
CGCTCGCGTGGCCGTCCAGTACCCGTCAGCACCACATCGCAGCCCGCGCGCGCAAGCTCCACCGCGATCGGACGCCCGATCGAGCGCATCCGTCCCGCCCCGGTCACCACCGCCACCTTGCCCTCGAGCCCCGTGATCTGCATGCTCCCGCCTCCCGTCCGGTTTTCACAGCCTACGATTTTAGCTGCAAGACGCTGTCACAAAAGCCCTCCGAGGATCGACATGAGGGGCGCGTGGCGACGCCACGCACCTCGCAATGCTTTGCGACACCCTCGCAAGCCACGCCTATAATCGCGCTTCGCAACGACGTACCCCGGACGCACGATGGCGCTGAAGGCAACCAATACGCCCGCATCGCACGCTGACCCCTCGCTGCTGCCGGCGGAAGCACTGGTCGCGCTCCTGGCTAGCGACCCGCTGCGCGGGCTCGACGATGCAGAGGCTGCGCAGCGCCTGCTTGCCGACGGACCGAACCAGCTCGCCCGGCAGCGCCCACCGGCACGCTGGCAGCGCTTCCTGGCACAGTGCCGGGATCCGCTCATCTACCTGCTGCTGGCAGCGGTTGCGGTCACGCTGCTGGCGTGGCTCATCGACGGCATGCACGGCGTACCGATCGACGCCATCGTGATCGTCACGATCGTGCTGCTGAACGCGGCAATCGGCTTCCTGCAGGAGCAGCGAGCCGAACGTGCAGCCGACGCGCTTGCACGCCTTTCAGCGCGACATTCAACGGTGATCCGCAGCGGGCGGCGCGAGCGCATCAGCAGCACCGCGCTGGTGCGTGGCGACGTGCTGGTGCTCGAGGAGGGTGACAGCGTGGGGGCCGATGCACGGCTGTTCGCGGCCAGCGCGCTGCGCGCGCAGGAGGCCACTCTCACCGGCGAAAGCGAAACCGTGGTGAAAGATCCGGCAACGCTCACTCAAGCATGCCCCCTCGCCGAGCGCAGCAACATGGTCTTCAGCGGCACAGCCATCACCCAGGGGACCGGCACCGCGATCGTCACCGCAACCGGCATGGCGACCGAGATCGGTGCAATCGCCCATCTGCTCGCCACCACCACAGAGGAATCCACCCCGTTGCAGCGCGAGGTGCGCGAACTGGGACGGCGACTGGGCTTCGCGGTGGTCGCAATCGCGCTGATCGTGGTATGCACGCTGTTCGCACTGAACGGTTTCGGTGATGTGCAGGACCGCATCGACGTGCTGATGCTGGGGGTCTGTCTCGCGGTTGCAGCAGTACCGGAAGGACTGCCGGCAGTCCTGTCGCTGGTGCTTGCAATCGGGGTCGAGCGCATGGCAAAGCAGCGCGCGATCGTGAAGAAACTCGCATCGGTAGAGACGCTCGGCTCCGCTTCGGTGATCTGCTCCGACAAGACCGGCACGTTGACGCGCTGCGAGATGACGATCCAGCGTGCAGTAATGGCCTCCGGAACGGTGCGCATCGGCGGTACGGGCTATATGCCGCGGGGTTGCATCGAACGTGATGACGGCACTGTGGTCGATGGCGCGCTGCGCGCCGAACTCGTGGCCCTGCTGAGTGTCGGCAGTCTCGCCGGCAACGCCGGGCTGCGCGAGGCGGCGCCCGGGCGCTGGGAAATCCACGGCGACCCGACCGACGCGGCGTTTCTGGTGGCCGAACGCAAGCTTGGAGTGCACGAATGGCGCAACCGCCGCTTCCGGACCATCGCGACGATTCCGTTCACGACAGAGCGACGCATGATGTCGGCTGTCGTGTGCGATCACGAGAACGGTGACGAATGGGTGCTCGTCTGCAAGGGGGCCCCCGATGTGCTGCTGCGCCACTGCACACATCTGCTCGACGCAGGCACGGCGGTGGCGCTCGATGCGCAGAAACGTGCCAGGCTGCTTGCCGGCGTGGAGTCGCTGGCCGATGCCGCGCTGCGTACGCTCGCGGTTGCGTATCGCCCACTGGGCAGCGCTGAAACGGCAGGCGACGGCAGCGCACTCGAACACGATCTGGTGTTCATCGGCATTGCCGGCATCATCGATCCGCCGCGCGAGGAGGCGCGCGAAGCGCAGAAACGTGCCAGGCTGCTTGCCGGCGTGGAGTCGCTGGCCGATGCCGCGC
>DAOLKH010000416.1:0-2090 GCA_035331685.1 Pseudomonadales bacterium | reverse complement strand
CTTCGAAGAACACCAGTTGTTCCGAACTCTTGCGACCCTGCCCGCCATATTCCTTCGGCCAGCCGAGCGCGAGCCAGCCGTCCTTGCCGAGCTGGCGGATCACCTGCTTGTACGCGTCGCCGCCCTCGTTGCCGCGGGTCGCTTCGCGCAGTTCCGGCGTCATCAGTTGGCTGAAGTAGGCGCGCAACTCGCGGCGCAGCTGCTTCTGGGCGTCCGTGTAGTCGATATGCATGGCGTCGGGTGCTCCGGTCGATTGACGAACGACATGATATTGAATCTGGATTCAATATCAATAAGAATGTCCAGAATCTCGGTCGGGGCAGTGTGGGTGGGTGGGCAGATGTCGCGCAAGCCGCCCGCTGTCGAAATCACGAACACTGTGGCGCACAGGCCGCGGCGCAGCGCACGTGGTGAAGCGGCAAGACAGCGCCTCAAGGAGGCAGCGGCACGCGTGCTCGAGCGCACCGGCTACCGCCAGATGCGGGTGACTGACGTCACGGGAGAGGCAGGGGTCGCTGCGGGACTGTTCTACCACTACTTCCCCGACCTGAGAACGCTGACGATCGAGGTGCTGCAGGATTTCATGCAACGCTTCGAGGCGGTGGACGACATCGAGCGCGGTGTTGCCAGGGGCGATTGGTATGCGCGCATGTACGCGCACAACCGGCTGGTCGTGCAGGGTTATGCACACAACCCCGGTCTCATGCGGTGCATGGTGCAGATGGGCGACGAGCAGCCCGAGTTCGGTGAGTTGTGGCGTACCAGCCTGCAGCGTCGGCTGGAGTGGTTCGTAAGTGCCTTGCCGCGGCTGTTTCCGCAGGCCCGGCTCGACTCGATGCAGGCGCTGTTGCTTACCACGCTGCTCGCCGGGACTGGCGAGCGTCTGCTTGCCGAGTATTACATCGCGCGCGTACCGCAACTGCGTGCGCTGGAGCTGGGCGAGGAGGAGATGACCGAGTGGATTTCGGTCATGTTCTACCGCGCGCTGTTCCTCGAGAACCCGCCGCGCGAGCGTCTGCGCCACGCGCTGGTGGTCGAGGAAATACGCCGGCCGGGGGCCGGTGCGGGTGCTTCGAATCAGGGACAGGACAACCCGGAAGGGGAGGAAACATTGGCGTGAGCGACGACGGTGTGGATGAGGAACTGCAGGCTTTCATCGGCAGGCGACGGGGTCCGTACAACGGTTGGGACGACGTCAATGCACCGATGATCCGCCATTTGTGCGAGGCGCTCGGTGACAGCAATCCGGTGTACACGGATGCCGCATTCGCGGCGCAGTCCGTGCATGCTGGCCTCGTCGCTCCACCGACGATGCTGCAGGTCTGGACGATGCGCGGCAACACGAGCGAACGGGCTCCCGGTTCGGATACGCGGGATCCGTTCGAGGTCGTCGAATGTCTGCACGCACGCGGGTATCCAGCGGTCGTCGCCGTGAACTGCGAGCAGAACTACCGCCGCTATCTGCGTCCGGGTGACCGGATTCACCACATGTCGAGCATCGAATCGATTTCGCCGCGCAAGACCACGGCGCTGGGAACCGGACACTTCGTGACCGAACTGTCGGAGTTCTACGACCAGGACGGCGAGAAAGTCGCTGACATGCGTTTCAGGGTGTTTCTGTACCGTGCGCCGGATCGTGCGCCGGACACTGACAAGGGGGTTTGAGATGGACTTCACGCGTTCGGAAGATTCACGACAGGTTCAGGAGCTTGCGGCACAGATCTTTGCTGACAACAGCAGCGATGCGACGCTGAAGCGCTTCGACCGTGGCGAGATCGCCTTCAACACCGAGCTCTGGAAACTGCTCGCCGAGGCAGGGTTGCTCGGCGTCGCACTGGGCGAGGAGTTCGGCGGCAGCGGCTTCGGTTTCACCGAACTGTGCGCCGTGTTCGAGGAACAGGGACGGCAGGTGGCGGCGCTGCCGTTGCTGGCCACGGTCGTGCTCGGTGCGCTGCCGGTTGCCGAATTCGGCAGTGACGCCCAGCGTGCACGCTGGTTGCCCGGTGTGGCGGATGGCAGCGTGCTGCTGAGTGGTGCACTGTGTTACCCGGACGCCGGTGGGCACGGTGAGCGCTTGCCGCGGGCGCAGC
>DAOLKH010000415.1:0-2097 GCA_035331685.1 Pseudomonadales bacterium | reverse complement strand
TACCGCGCACTGCTCGCCACCGAAAACCTGTACGTCGAGTTCAGTCCCGAAGGCATCCGGCGCATCGCCGAAGTCGCGTGGGAAGTCAACGAACGCACGGAGAACATCGGCGCACGGCGCCTGCATACGGTGATGGAACGGCTGCTCGAGGACGCATCCTTCAGTGCGGCCGACCGCGGCGCCGGCACGGCCGGCGAGAGACTCGTCGTCGATGCTGCCTACGTCGACGCGCAGCTCGGTGAACTCGCGCGCGATGAGGATTTGAGCCGCTTTATCCTGTAAGCTAGCCGCCCACCCGCAACGCCAGAGACCCGCCGCCGGCATGAACGCGCAGACCAAGGTTCCCGTCACAGTCCGCCTGCACCGCGCATCACGCATGCTGGAGCTGGGCTACGGCAACGACGAGAGCTACAGCCTGAGTTGCGAGTTCCTGCGCGTGCAGTCCCCGTCGGCCGAGGTGCGCGGTCACGGACCTGGGCAGGAAACGCTGCAAAGCGGCAAGCGGCTGGTGACCATCGAGCGCATCGAATCTGTCGGCAACTACGCGCTGCAGTTCCATTTCTCCGATGGTCACGACTCCGGCATCTACTCGTGGGACTACCTGTACAGCCTGTGCCGTGACCAGCAGCGCCTGTGGGCCGACTACCTCGCACGCATGACACTCTCCGGCGCGTCACGCGAGCCTGCCGGTCCGGTGCTGATCGCGCGACAGTAGGCCGGTTCGTCCACGGAGATCCTCATGAGCGAGCAACGCACCACGGATTTCGGCTACCGCCAGGTGCCCGAAGAGGAAAAGACGCGCCTGGTAGGCGGCGTGTTCGACTCGGTAGCCACGCGCTACGACCTGATGAACGACCTGATGTCAGGCGGTATTCACCGCATCTGGAAGCGCGTGACGATCGAGCTGAGCGGCGTGCGCGAAGGCCAGCGCGTGCTGGACGTCGCCGGTGGGACCGGTGATCTCGGCTCGCGCTTCGCACGGATCGTCGGCCCCAACGGTCGGGTGGTGCTCTCGGACATCAACGAATCGATGCTGCGCGTCGGTCGCGACAAGCTGATCGACTCCGGAACCAGCGCCAACCTCGACTTCGTGCTCGCCGACGCCGAAAGGCTGCCGTTCGCCGAGCGCAGCTTCGACTGCGTCACGATCGCCTTCGGCCTGCGAAACGTCACCCACAAGGAACGTGCGCTCGAATCGATGCTGCGCGTGCTGCGCCCCGGTGGGCGACTGCTGGTGCTGGAATTTTCCAAGCCGACCAGCGAACTGCTCGGCAAGCTCTACGACGCCTACTCGTTCGGCGTGCTGCCGCGTCTCGGCAAGCTCGTCACCGGCGATGCGGACAGTTATCGCTATCTCGCCGAGTCGATCCGCATGCACCCAGATCAGGACGCGATGCGCGACATGATGGAGGACGCCGGCTTCGAACGCTGCGACTACCACAACATGACCGGGGGCATCGTCGCGATCCATCGCGGCTTCAGGGCTGGCATGTGAGCGTTTCCACGCTGAACGTCGTTGCACTGGCGGCGCTGGAACGCGCACTGAACGCCGCCCTTGCGCTGGCACCGGCAACGCGCGACGAGCTTGCAGGGCTCTCCGGCAAGGTGTTCGGCTTGCGTGTCACCGTTCCGATGCTGAGCGTCTTCATCGCACCCGACAACGCCGGAGTGCGCCTGCTCGCGTACCACGAAGGCACGAACGCGTGCACTGTAAGCGGCGCAGGATCGGATTTCGTGGCACTTGCAGGTGCTGCCGACAAGGCGGCAGCACTGGTCAATGGCAATCTGCGCATCGAGGGTGACAGCGGCGCGCTGATCGCACTCGCGCGGTTGCTCGCAGGAATCGAGATCGACTGGGAACGCCACCTTGCGCTGCTCATCGGTGACGTGCCGGCACACCAGTTCGGACGCGCCGCGCGTGCATCGGCTCGCTGGGGGCGCGATGCCCACGCGGCGCTGTTGCGCCATGCCACCGAGTTCATGCACGAGGAAGCACGCCTTGCGCCGTCGCGCGCAGAAACCGACGATTTCGCCATCGACGTGCAGACGCTCGCACAGCGCGCGACACGCGTGGAAAACACCCTGCGGCGCATCGGG
>DAOLKH010000414.1:0-2104 GCA_035331685.1 Pseudomonadales bacterium | reverse complement strand
GTTTTCCGCGCCACCTGTCGCAGCATGTCGGTGGCTTCATCATTGCGCGTGGTCCGCTGGCCGCACTGGTGCCGGTGGAAAATGCTGCGATGCCGGGACGTACCGTGATCCAGTGGGACAAGGACGACATCGAAGCACTCGGGCTGCTGAAGGTGGATATCCTCGCGCTCGGGATACTGAGCGCACTGCGTCGCAGCTTCGCGCTGATCCGTGCCGCGCATGGTGTCGAACTCGACATGCAGTCGATTCCGCACGAGGACCCCGCAACCTACGCGATGATCGGACGCGCCGATACCGTGGGCGTGTTCCAGATCGAGTCGCGTGCACAGATGGCGATGCTGCCACGGCTCAGGCCGCGCACTTTCTATGATCTGGTGATCGAGGTCGCGATCGTGCGTCCCGGGCCCATCCAGGGCGACATGGTGCATCCCTACCTGCGGCGACGTCAGGGACTGGAGCCCGTCAGCTACCCGGACGAGGCCGTGCGTGAGGTGCTCGAGCGCACGCTCGGCGTGCCGATCTTCCAGGAGCAGGTGATCAAGCTGGCGATGGTCGCGGCGGGGTTTTCGGGTGGTGAAGCCGATCAGTTGCGTCGCGCCATGGCGGCCTGGCAGCGCAACGGCACGCTGGACACATTCGAGCGCAAGCTGATCGACGGCATGCTTGCGCGCGGACACCAGCGCGAATTTGCCGAGCGGCTGTTCAGGCAGATGCAGGGTTTTGGCGAATACGGCTTCCCGGAATCGCACGCGGCCAGCTTCGCCCTCCTCGCCTACGCCTCGGCGTGGATCAAGTGTCATTACCCTGCTGCCTGGTGCTGCGCGCTGCTGAACAGCCAGCCGATGGGCTTCTATTCGCCTTCGCAACTGGTACAGGAGGTGCGCCGCCATGGCGTCACCGTGCTCCCGATCGATATCGATTGCAGCATCTGGGACTGTACCCTCGAAAACCGCTCCTCATCCGTCGCGATCCGGTTGGGTCTGCGGCAGATCGACGGCCTGGCGCAAACGGCTGCCGCGCGCATCGTCGCCGCACGGCACGGGCACGCTTTCGACAACCTGCACGATCTCGCGCACCGCGCGCAACTGCAGAGCCACGAACTGACGCTGCTCGCCGGTGCTGGCGCATTGCAACGCCTGGGTGGACATCGCCGTCAGGCGCACTGGCGATCCGCGGCAATCGAGGAACCCCGGCCGCTGTTCGATGCCGTCGAATGCGCTGCAGGAGTTACTGCCGACGACGGTGTGCTGTTGGCGGCGCCCTGCGAAGCAGAGGAGATCGCGCAGGATTATCGTAGCCAGGGCCTTACGCCGGGCCGCCATCCGCTCGCCATGCTGCGTGATCGGGAACCATTCGTGCGCTGTCGCACGGCCGCCGGACTGGCAGCGCTGGACGGAGCCCGTTTCGTGCGTGTGGCTGGCCTGGTCACCGGGCGTCAGCGCCCCGGTACGGCCAGCGGCGTGCTGTTTCTGACCCTGGAGGACGAGACCGGCAATATCAATGTCATAGTCTGGCGTGACCGCCAGGAGCGTTTTCGCACGGCCTTGCTGCGTGCGCGGCTGCTGCTGGTCAAGGGGGTGCTGGAAAGCCGAGACGGTGTGGCCCACGTGATTGCCGGCGAGCTGATCGACCACAGCGCGGCTCTCGGCACGCTGCGTACGGTATCGCGGGATTTTCATTAGGCTGCGCCTGGTCGACGGCCAGCGAATCCTCACCTCAGCTGCTAGGCTTGTCGTTGGCACTGCAGCCCGTGCATCCGATATCCGCAAATACGATCCGAGAGACATTCCGTGGGAATCATCGTTCGCCTCTATCACCGCTCCGAAGGATTGAGCAACAACCGTTTCAATACCTTTTTCATGGACATGGGCGAGAACATCCATGTCCATTACCGGGATCTGCGCATCGAGTTCAGCGTCGAGGAGTTTCTCGAGTTCGCTGACCTCTGCGAAACCTATATCCCGCAGGTCCGCAAGGAAATCACCGCCGGGTTCCGCGATGGAGTGAATCCGAACACCAACCAGAGCGACACGATCAAGACCTTTTTCAACAAGAAGCCGCTCGGGCGCAACATCGTCTACAACCCCACACGCATCTCGCTGGA
>DAOLKH010000413.1:0-2115 GCA_035331685.1 Pseudomonadales bacterium | reverse complement strand
ACCAGGGCGAGCGGGATGTTCACCATGATCAGCGCCGACAGCACCGCCGACTTGTAGCGGCTGTACCGCGCCTCAGCGAGGCCGACCTGGCGCGTCACCTGCGCAACGGCAACGGAAAGGAAGACAAGGAACGCAGCACGCGCGCCAGCGATCCCGCCGTCAGTGATCTGCGCGCGCAGGACAACCAGCTCTACGAGGCGCTGCACCTGCTGAAAGGCATCGTGCTCTCGCGCGGCGCACGCGACTCGGCAGCGGGAGAGCAGTCACGCGCGAGCGATTCGTCGTCGCGTGATCAATTTGGATCACGACTCCTCGCCGGATGATTGACACGACTCGAATGTTCGTGCGAACGTGAACCCCGAAATCGGAGCGTACCGCGGAAGACCAGGGTTCGAAACGCGCTCGCAGATCGGCTACGGATGCAAGGCATGGACACGAATCGCAATGGCGAGTCCGGGACGGTACCCATTCGTACCGACAGGTTCTTTGCCGTCAACAGCACCTGGTACTTCGCGACGCGCGAAGGCGCTTCGATCGGTCCCTTCGAAACCAAGCACGATGCGCTCGATGGGTTGCAGGACTTTCTCGATTTCATCCAGCTCGCAGAACCGCAGGTGCTGTCCACGTTCTACGCTTCGCTGCACTCCGCTGTCAGCAAACGCGCGCACTAGCCGCAACGCATCAGAGCCTCACTTCGACCCCGTGCACGGCCAGGAATGCCTTGGCCTCGCCGATCGTGAATTCCCCGAAATGGAAGATGCTGGCAGCGAGCACGGCGTCGGCATGTCCCTCGACGACGCCATCGACCAGATGCTGCAGAGTACCGACCCCGCCTGAAGCGATCACCGGCACCGATACCGCATCGCTGACCGCACGCGTCAGCGCCAGATCGAAACCGTCGCGAGTGCCGTCGCGATCCATGCTGGTGAGCAGGATCTCGCCCGCGCCCAGCGCTGCCATGCGCCGCGCCCACTCGATCGCGTCGAGGCCGGTCGGGCGTCGCCCGCCGTGCGTGAAGATCTCCCAGCGCAGCGGTTCTCCATGAGCACTCACTTGCTTTGCGTCGATTGCCGCGACGATGCATTGCGAACCGAAACGCTCTGCCGCTTCCTGCACGAATTCCGGGCGCCTGATCGCGGCGGTATTGATCCCGACCTTGTCGGCACCGGCGTTCAGCAGGTTGCGGATATCGCCGAGTTCGCGGATTCCGCCGCCGACGGTGAGCGGAATGAATACCTCGCTCGCGATGCGTTCGACGACCGCGAGCGTGGTCCCGCGTTCCTCGTGGCTCGCGGTGATGTCGAGGAACGTGAGTTCGTCCGCGCCCTGTTCGTTGTAGCGGCGCGCAATCTCCACCGGGTCGCCCGCGTCGCGAATATCGACGAAACGCACGCCCTTCACCACGCGTCCGCGGTCCACGTCGAGGCACGGAATGATCCGCTTGGCCAATCCCATCTCAGTCAGCTCCTGTATTTGTATCACACCACGCCTGGGCGCTCGCCAGATCCAGCGTACCCTCGTACAGCGCCCGCCCGCTGATCGCGCCGACGATACCGCCGCCGCCCTCACGCGCCAGCAGGCGGATGTCCTCGATCGTGGTCACACCTCCCGAGGCGATCACCGGAATGCCGCCGGCTTCGGCCAGCCGGCGCGTGGCGCCAATGTTGAGCCCCTGCATCATGCCGTCGCGGTCGATATCGGTGTAGACGATCGCCGCCACCCCGGCAGCAGCGAAACGCTGCGCCAGATCGACCGCAGCGACGCGCGACACCTCGGCCCAGCCGTCGGTCGCGACCATGCCGTCACGCGCGTCGATGCCGACGATCACACGCTCAGGGAAATCGCGGCACAGCGCGGCAACGAAGTCCGGGTCGCGGACCGCGAGCGTACCGACGATCACCCAGCGCACGCCGGCCTCCAGATAACCGGCAGCGATCTCACGCGAACGGATACCACCACCGATCTGTACCGGCAGGTCGGGAAACGCCCGCGTGATCGCGCGCACCGCCTCGCCGTTGACCGGCTTGCCGGCAAAGGCGCCGTTCAGGTCGACGAGATGCAGGCGCCGCGCGCCCTCGCGCACCCAGCGCGCCGCCATCGCGACCGGGTCGTCGC
>DAOLKH010000412.1:0-2138 GCA_035331685.1 Pseudomonadales bacterium | reverse complement strand
CCGAGCCCGGCGGCGGTGGCATGGGGATGCCGACGGCCGAGATGCCGAGCGCCAGCACCACGGCGACCAGCGTGCCGAGCGCACCGCCCACCACGCCGAGCAGCAGCCCTTCGGTGAACATCAGGCGCAGGATGCTGCGGCGGCGGTAGCCGACCGCCATCAGCGTGCCGATCTCGCCGGTGCGCTCCATCACCGTCATCACCAGCAGGTTCGAGATGCTGAGCACGATGATCAGCCCGATGATCGCCTTCACCACGTCCATCTGGCGCGAGAACAGCGCGACGGTCTTGTTGTAGAAGTCGGCCAGTTGCTGCCACGGCACGAACTGCAGCTCGGCGTGCTGGGCGGCGAAGCGCTGGCGGAACGCGTCGATCAGCCCGGAAACCTTGCGCTCGTCGTCGAGCAGCAGCACCCAGCGGTGCGCGCCCTGCGTGCGCAGCAGCGTGTGCGCGACGCCTATGGGTACGCGCAGCGCGCTGTCGTCGAAGGCCTTGGTCGAGGTGGTGAAGGTGCCGACCAGCTTCAGCTCGACCGCGTTGATGCCGCCCGCGGCCGTGTTGACCAGCAGCACCACCTGATCGCCGAGTTCGACGCCGAGGTTGCGCGCGAGCCCCGTGCCCATGATCAGTTCGCTGGCGTCCGGCCCCGACAGGTTCTCACCGGCGGTGATCACCACCATCTTGCTCACCGTCCTTTCCTTTATGGGGTCCACGCCTTCACCGGCAAAGGAGACGGTCAGATCACCGTGGCTCACCAGCCCGGTGAAGGCGATGCGCGGGGTGACGAACAGCACGCCGGGGGTGCGTTGCAGCGCGTCGAAGGCGGGTGAGTCATCGGGCAGCAGGTAGGCGAAGGGATCAGCCGCGCCCGCTTCGAAGTAGCCCCGCTTCACCACCTGAATATGCCCGAGCTGCGATTCGATGGTCGCGGTGCGCATCGCCCAGAAGATCCATTCGATGAAGCCGCCTGCGAGCACCATGGCGATCACGCCAAAGCCGATCGTCGCCAGCGCAATCGTGCTGCGCCGGCGGTTGCGCCAGAGGTTGCGAAACGCGAGCCGCAGGCTGCCTTCCATCGTGGTCCGGTTCCTCGTGGGCTCGTTGCTGCCTGTGCGTGATCGGCGGCTGCCTGTGCCCGGCAGCAAAGCCTGCGGGGCAGTATAGACGGCGAGGCTCAAGCCATCCGTGCTGCAGGATGAACATCCAGCCGCGTGTTGTTGTGCGCGGCATGCCACAGGTCGTAAGCGATCTGGCCACGCAGCCAGCTTTCCGCACTCGGCCCGCGTTCCGGACCATCGAGCCACGCCTCCAAACGCCGAGCCAGGTCCACTGAGATCGATGCACGCGCATTCAATACACGCGACAGCGCCACACGGCTCACGCCGAGCTGGCGCGCCGCCTCCGTGACCGACAGCCCGAGCGCCGGCAACACATCCTCGCGAAGCGTCTCTCCCGGATGCGGGGGGTTGTGCATGATGGCCATACCTATACCTCTCAGTGATAGTCCTGATAATCGACGAGGATCGCGTCTTCGCCTGTTTTTCCTCTGCCCGACTCGGACTGCCACTCACGGTTGATGCGACAGGATGAAAATATTTAGCTTGCGACCATTATTTTCTCTGCATACTCAAAGTGTAGCCACAGGAAACTTCGGATGACTGCAGCTGATTGTCGAGGGCAAGGGTGAGCGCGAGGCCGAAAAAGCGGGTGCTGTTCGTCGCCGAGGCGGTCACGCTGGCGCATGTGGCGCGGCCGATGGTGCTGGCGCGTGCGCTGGACCCGCAGCGGCATACGGTCGAATTTGCCTGGGATCCGCGCTATGCGCGGCTGTTCCCAGAGCCCGATTTCCCGCTGCACCAAATCACGACCATTCCGGGGGAGCAGTTCGAGGCCGCACTCGCCAGCGGCAGTCCGCTCTACGATGTGCCCACCCTCAGGCGCTACGTCGAGCAGGATCTGCAGCTTCTCGAACGCCTGCGTCCCGACGTGGTGGTGGGGGATTTCCGCCTTTCGCTCGCCGTCAGTGCAGCGGTTGCGAAAGTTCCGTACCTGAACCTGAGCAATGTGTACTGGAGTCCGTATACCCGCCAGCGCTTCCCGATGCCGGAGCTGCCGGTCACGCGGCTGGACGTGTCGATG
>DAOLKH010000411.1:0-2143 GCA_035331685.1 Pseudomonadales bacterium | reverse complement strand
TCCGCAGTGACGCCTCATGACCATTTGTTCAGGACACATCGGACGACTGCGGGCGAGGACATCACCGATCCCTTTTACGGTTCGCCGCAGGACTTCGACACAACGCTTGCGCTGATCGAACGCAGCATTACCGCACTGTTCGCGCATCTCTGCCAGGTGCATCGGCTATAATGTCGCGCCCCGCCTGCGGGGTGTTTTTCTTCCCGTCAGACATGCAAGCAGCCCAATGACCGACCGTACGCTCGAGAATCTGAATGTAGAAACGATCCGGGAACTGATCACTCCCGCCCAGTTGAAGGCCGAAATGCCGCTCACGGCAGCCGTCGACTCCGCAATCCGTTCCGCGCGGGGCGTGGTACGCAACATCCTTGATCGTCGCGATCAACGCCTGTTCCTCGTGGTTGGTCCGTGCTCGATCCACGATCCGGCATCAGCGCTCGACTACGCACGTCGTCTGCGCGAACTCGCGCACGAAGTCGAAGACACGCTGTTTCTGGTGATGCGCGTCTACTTCGAGAAACCACGTACGACCACCGGCTGGAAAGGTCTGGTCAACGACCCGCACCTGAACGATTCGTTTCGCATCGAGGAGGGGCTGCGCATCGCGCGCAAGCTGCTGATCGATATCGTCTCGCTCGGACTGCCTGCGGCAACCGAGGCGCTCGACCCGATATCACCGCAATACCTGCAGGACCTGATCGCCTGGTCGGCAATCGGTGCACGTACCACGGAGTCGCAGACACATCGCGAGATGGCCAGCGGGCTGTCGTGCGCAGTCGGTTTCAAGAACGGCACCGACGGCGGTCTGACGGTCGCGATCAACGCGCTCAAGTCGGTGAGCAGCCCGCACCGATTCCTTGGCATCGACAGCAAGGGTCGGGTGGCGGTAATCCATACACGCGGCAATCCGCACGGCCACATCGTGCTGCGCGGGGGAACCCAGGGGCCGAACTACGACTCGGTGCACATCGCACTCTGCGAGCGTGAACTCGCAGCCGCCGGGGTACCCCGGAATATCGTCGTCGACTGCAGCCACGCCAATTCGAACAAGGACCATGCACTGCAGGCGCTGGTACTCGACAACATCGCAAACCAGATCATCGAAGGGAATCGCTCGATTGTCGGCGCCATGCTCGAGAGCAATCTCGAGGCAGGCAACCAGCCGATTCCGGCCGATCTGTCACAGTTGCGCTACGGCGTTTCGGTTACCGACGCCTGCATGGACTGGAACGATACCGAACGCGCGATCCGCTCCCTGCACAGCAAGATACGCAACATCCTGCCGCAACGCACCCCGTAGGAACAAATCAGAACAGGCCGACGATTTCACCGTTGGCATCGAGTCCTATACGCTCGGCTGCCGGCACCCGCGGCAAGCCGGGCATTGTCATGATGTCGCCGCACAGCGCCACGGCAAAACCGGCGCCGTTTGCGAGCACCACATCACGCACGTTGAAGGTATGACCGACCGGCGCCCCGAGCTGTGCCGGATCGGTGGTGAAGCTGTACTGCGTCTTGGCGATGCAGACCGGATACCCGCCTGCGATCGCATCGTACTGACGAAATTTCTCGCGAATCCCCGATTCCGCCACGACTTCACCCGCACCGTATACCTGCTGCGCCACGGCACATACCTTGTCCCACAGCGGCAGATCGTCGGCGTACAGCGGACGGAACCGCGCGCGACCCGAATCGGCCAGCGTGCGCACCGCTCGTGCCAGCGCTCCGGCACCGGCACCGCCATCGCGGAAATGCCTGGACTCGATCGCCTCGCAACCGAGTCGCGCGCACTCGTGCGCGAGCAGTTCGACCTCGGCATCGGTATCGCTGTCGAAGCGGTTGATCGCCACCACGACCGGCACGCCGAACAGGCCGATATTGCGCACATGTCGCGCAAGGTTCGTGCATCCCGCCCGCAGTGCTTCCAGATTTTCCCGCCCGAGGTCTTCACGGCGTTGCCCACCGTGCATTTTCAGCGCGCGTATCGTCGCCACCAGCACGGCGGCATCGGGATGCAGACCACCGAGACGCGCCTTGATGTCGAAGAACTTCTCGGCGCCGAGGTCCGCACCGAAGCCGGCCTCGGTCACCACATAATCGGCGAGCTTCAGTGCGCTGCGCGTCGCAATCAGCGAGTTGCAGC
>DAOLKH010000410.1:0-2145 GCA_035331685.1 Pseudomonadales bacterium | reverse complement strand
CAGGAACCGCCTGCTCCACCGCGGTACTTGCCGGGGCCAGCCTGGTCCTGCGCCATGCGCCGGAACGCGTAAATGAACGGGTGCTGCACCTCGTCGTGCTCGATGTCGAGGCTGTCGGCGGTCATGCTGACCACCACGCCCATCGAATCGATGCCGTCGCTGTCGGGGCGTGCGCCACCGCCTGCGGAGTTGTACATGTTGATCGCAAAGCCGGTGGTCATGCGCTGGTACTGGTCGAGCCCCGCATACGCGTACAACGCTCCGATCCAGCCGAGCGGCAGCGCGACGTATTCGCGCCGCGTGAGATAGCCGGCGCGGGTCACGCACTGCACGAACGCAAGCGATGCCGTCGCCAGCAGATGCGCTCCCGCCATCACCGCAGACTCGGGCGAAGGATTCAGCACGGTACCGACCGGCGGCGCGATGATCTTCACCGGCCCGAGCAGCCCCGAACTGCACGGCACACCCGGTGCGACATAGGCCGGCATCTGGGCATTGATCGCGGCGCGCGCCGCGTGCGTGGGGCAGTTGCCGGCGGCAGGAACCTGCGGCGAACAACCGTTGAGGTCCACCGTGACGCTGTCGCCATGCACGTGCAGCGTGAGCACCACACGTATCAGTCCGTGCTGATTCCCGCCCGGCGTGTCGAGGAACAGCACCTGCCGGTAGGTGCCGTCGAGCAGCTCCGAGAACGCCATGCGTGCGGCCTCGTCGGCTGCGTCGATCGCGCGACGCATCACGCCGGCAACGCGCTCCGCGCCCGCTTCCTGCAACAGCGGCAACAGGCGCTCCTCGGCGCGTACGCACGCCGCACAGCGCGCCTGCAGATCGCTCTCGAGCATGCGGTGGTTGCGCACCATGTTGCAGAACATCGCCACCACGTCGCTTTTGAGGCGGTAGTTCTCGGCGATCTTCAGCGGTGGCACCTTCAGGCCTTCGTCGTAGCGACTGCGTATGTGTTCGAGCCCGCCAGGATCGGTTTCGCCCACCTCCTGGTTGTGACCGGCAGCCACCACCCAGCACACCAGCTCCTGCTCGTGAAACACGGGCATCAGCACCAGCAGGTCCGGCGAGTGGATGCCGCCGAGCTGTGCCTCGTTGGCGAAGAACATATCGCCCTGGCGCACGCCGACCGTGGGGTCATCGACGTAGTACTTCAGGATGTACTTGATCGGGATCTGGCCGGTGACCGAATGCACGTAAGTGCCTGGTGCGGCGACGGCCAGATCGCCCTGCGCCGTATAGATGCCGAACGCGCAGTCACCGGACTGGATCGGCTCGGAGATTGCGGTGGTGCTCATCACCGCCTTCGCCTCCTGTGCGATCAGCTCGAGACGCGCCGAATACACGGCGAAATCGCCTGCGCTCAGCCCTTCGAGCCCACGCTGCTCGCGCGCATCGGGCGCCTCTACCGCGTAGCGCTGCAGCAGTTCCGGATCCAGTTTCATCGCTTCATCCTCCTCGCGATCGGTCGCACGCCCACGCCATTCAGCGGTAGTTGCGCTCGAAGAAATCGGTCTTCTTGCCGGTACGCGGCAGCGTCTCGGGTTCGAGCCAGGTGATCGCCGGCGTCACGCGCAGCTCGTTGCGCATGCGTTCGAGCAGCTCGCCCTCGAGCTGGCGCAACGCCTCGCCGCCGATGCCGGCAGCGTGCTCGATCTTCAGCTTCAGCGGTGGCGTCACGCGCGGCGGCGGCTCATCGAGCACGATGCGGAACTCGCCGGTCACGCGCGGGTGAAACGCCGCGATCAGGTTGTCGAGCGCCGCCGGGTACACGATCGCTCCCTTGACCTTCAGCATGTCGTCGACGCGCCCGACAATGCGATAGCGAAAGCCCGTGTGCCCGCACGGACACGCACTCATCGTGACCTCCATGATGTCGCCGAGGCTGGTGCGGATACCGCCCACCGAACCGTCGCCCACGATCGTCGTCAGACACGACTCACCGCGCGCGCCGTCCTCGAGTGCGATCGGCTCGTCGGTCGCCGGATCGACCAGCTCGAAGATCGAACTGTCGCCGCTCACGTTGTGCATGCCCTGGTAATCGTGCCAGCCGCAGGAGCCGCCGCCGGCGCCGCCCATGTCGAAGAGTTTCGCGCCCCAGGCGTTCTCGATGCGCCGGCGCACTTCAGGCAAGCCGGCACC
>DAOLKH010000409.1:0-2150 GCA_035331685.1 Pseudomonadales bacterium | reverse complement strand
GATCGCGAGCACGCGTGCATCATCGACCTCGATCCGTTCATCGACCTCGACGCGTTTGATTTCGGACTGGATCAGGCGAATCGCCCCGAGGCGTGCCTTCTCCTGCGCCCGCATCGCGGCCTTCATTGCCTCGGTGATACGCGTCTTCAGCAGCGTGTCGTCACTCATTGAGCGCTCTCACCCGCAAGGGCAGCGGGTGGATCAGTACATGCGCTGCTGGCGGCGTGTCTCGCGGCTCACCTTCTTCAGGTGGCGCTTCACGGCCGCGGCAGCCTTGCGCTTGCGGATCCAGGTAGGCTTCTCGTAGAACTCGCGGCGACGTACTTCGGCGAGTACGCCGGCCTTTTCGCAGGAGCGCTTGAAACGACGCAGAGCCACGTCGAATGGTTCATTGTCTTTGAGCTTGATGGACGGCATTCGGTACCTACCGGGCGGTTGTTCGGAACTCGTTCTGCTCCCGCGCACAGCCCAAAGCGGCACGCGGGGCGCCGAATTCTAAAGGCATCACCGGCAGATTGCAAAACGCGGAGGGTGGGCATTATTGCCGGGGGCGCGCGTCACGAGGCGCTGGCGCGTATCATCGCCTGCATGCGTGTTCTAGGCATCGAAACTTCCTGCGATGAAACCGGCATCGCCGTCTTCGACTCGGAGTGTGGCCTGCTCGCGCACGTGCTGCACAGCCAGGTGGCACTGCACGCCGAGTATGGCGGAGTGGTGCCGGAACTGGCCTCGCGAGACCATGTGCGTCGCACGCTGCCACTCGTGCAGCGCGCGCTGCACGCCGCAACGTGCGATCCCCGACAAATCGATGCAGTCGCCTACACCGCCGGTCCGGGCCTGCTCGGTGCGTTGCTCGTCGGCGGCTGCATCGCGCGCGCGTTGGCGTTCGCGTGGGGTGTGCCGGCGATCGGGGTGCATCACATGGAGGCACATCTGTTGGCGCCGATGCTTGAGGAGCAGCGCCCAGCGTTCCCGTTCGTGGCGCTGCTGGTGTCCGGTGGTCATACCCAACTGGTTCTCGTCGAGCAGATTGGTTCTTACCGGATACTCGGCGAGTCGGTGGATGATGCCGCCGGCGAGGCCTTCGACAAGGTCGCGAAGATGCTGGGGCTTGATTATCCGGGCGGTCCACGCCTGGCCGAACTGGCGATGAATGGTTCATCGGTACGTTTTGCGTTTCCGCGACCGATGACCACCCGCCCCGGTCTCGACTTCAGCTTCAGCGGGCTGAAGACGGCGGTTGCGACCGCACTGCGCGAGTTGCGGACAGCCGCAGGAGATGTGACGCCGCGCGATCGCGCCGACATTGCGGCATCGTTCCAGCAGGCGGTGGTGGACACGCTTGCAATCAAGTGTCGGCGGGCGCTGGAGTCAACCGGGCTGCGTCAGCTGGTGCTGGCCGGCGGCGTGAGTGCCAACCGCGAGTTGCGCGAACGGCTGCGCACCGAGGCAGTGAATCACGGCTGGGAGGTCTTCTATCCGCGCGCGGAATTCTGCACCGACAATGGTGCGATGGTCGCGTTTGCCGGTTGCCAGCGTTTGCTTGCCGGTCAACACGACGATCTGGCAGTCCGCGCGCTTGCGCGCTGGCCGATGCAAACCCTCGAGCCGGTGTGCTGAACAGGGCAGCGGGGCCAGATGAGCGACATCGTTTTTATCCACGGACTGCGCGTCGAGACGGTGATCGGGATTCACGCCTGGGAGCGGCACGTGCACCAGGAGCTCGTGATCGATCTGGAGATGGCCTGGGATTGCGCGCGGGCAGCACGATCCGACGCGATAGCAGACGCTCTCGACTATCAGCGTGTGGCCGAGCGTGTGCGTGAGCTGGCCGCTGCACGGTCCTGCGGGCTGGTGGAAACGCTGGCAGAGGCGATCGTAGCCCTGCTGCGCGAGGAGTTCCGTGTGCCATGGTTGCGGCTGAAGATCGGCAAGCCGGGTGCCGTGGCTGCGGCGCGTGATGTTGGCGTGATCATCGAACGTGGCGAACGCCCCGGACACTCTGCATTCCGGAGCCGGGATGCGCCATCAGGAATCTGATGTACAGCCCGTGGTGTCGCCCAGGGCCTGCGCCACTGCCTGGCAGCGACGTTGGTGCAGGTCGTGCCTGATCTGCTCGCCCCGCAAACCACGCGCCAGTGCGGGCGCGG
>DAOLKH010000408.1:0-2151 GCA_035331685.1 Pseudomonadales bacterium | reverse complement strand
ACGCTGCAAGGCTTTCAGGGGCCTGAATCAGAGACGAAGTGCGGAACTTGGGGGGTCAGTGCGCCTTCCTTGTTCAGCACCTCGAGCGGAGTCAATGTCTTGCCGACATCGTGCAGCATTGCTGCAAACCCGATCGCGTTGAGATCCTCCTCGCCATAACCCAGGTGACGCCCGAAATTGATCGCAAGCAGGCCGACGTTCACGCAATGCTCGGATGTGTAGGCGTCACGATCACGGATCCGTGCCAGCCACAGCATCGCATCCGGGCTGTCGATGATCTGTCGTACGGCGTTGGACACCGTCGCCTTCACTTCCTGGATATTGATCGCACGCCCGAGTCGCACATCGTCCATCAGCGAGCGGGTCAGCGCGCGCGCATCGCGCTGCAGTTCTGCAGCCTGCTGGTGGGCTTTGGCGTCCGGAGGACGTTTCGGAAATGGCAACCGCTTGCGCGAAGCCGGATTCAGGACGGTGCGATCGACGGGTGGCACCCACTCGGCATCGTCGTACTCGACGATCACTTCCTCGCAGTAACGTGCGATTTCCGCGATCTGTTGCACATTCTCGATCGCAAATCCCTGGAACAGAAACGGTGTCTCGGTCCACGGGCGATCGAGTTCGACTACCCGCATGCCCACTCGCAGTGCATCGACCGCGATGCGCTCGCGGCGCATTGCAGCCTGGAAATACCCCGGTCTCGATCGGGCCACCGTCGACATCAGGCTCCCTGCGCCAAGCGCTCATCTCGTTGATCAACGACCGCAATATATAGTCGCTCCCTGCCGGGCTTTCCACGTTCAAGCCTTGCTGGCGCGACGTGCTTCACAACACCAGGCCCGCACCGCCTCGAAGTCGCCGCGAAATATCACTCGATCCGTGGCCTTGCCAAGCTGGTATTCGTACATGGGATCGTAGTAACCGTGCAGCAGCAGCGCGATCCACTCGCGATGTGCGTGCGTGTCGCCTTCCCGCCGATGGCGCTCGAGCGCCGCGTGCAGCAGTCCCTCCGCGGTGCGATGACGATCGCCACCAAGCCGGCGTGCGATACGTGCCAGGCCGTCCAACAGGGCGCGGCCAAAGCGCTCGAAACCGTGCTCGGGATCGGCCGCGATCCAGTCGGCCAGGTCTTCGTGGATGTACTCGGCGAGGATCCGATCGACTCGTTCCTCGAACCTCGACTCGACGATGACCAGCGGGGCCGCCTTCATTGCGCGATGCAGCTCCTGCGGGACCGTGACGGGTCCGATCTGGCGGCTTTCGTCTTCGAGAAACAGCGTGGTGCCGGCTGCATCCAGACGCTGGCGCAACAACGCCACCGCGAGTGAATTTTCGAAGCCGGCCTGTGAGGGAGGCACGCTCACGCGCCTGCCGAAGCTGGAGCCACGATGATGCGCGAAACCCTCGAGATCGATGCCGCCCGCAAGCCCCCGGATCAACGTGGTCTTTGCCGATCCCGTGCGCCCTCCTATGACCACCAGTGCCGTCTGCGGCGCCAGCACCTCGAGTTCGTGCAACAGGTGCTGGCGCAACGCCTTGTAACCGCCCTCGACCACCCTCACCGGAACGCCCTCGGCGCCGATCCACTCCGCGGCGAGACGAGAGCGCATGCCGCCGCGCCAGCAATGCAGCACGGCTTCCGGCTGCATCCGCAGGAAATCGCACCAGCGCGCCGTGCGCAGCGCGCGCGTATGCCCGCTCACCAGGCGGTGGCCCAGCGCAACCGCGGCCGCTTGCCCTTCACGCTTGTAGCAGGTTCCCACCTGTTCACGTTCGTTCGTGTCGAGGATCGGCAGGTTCACCGCACCTGGAATCGCACCGTGCCCGAACTCGATTTCGGCGCGCACGTCGATGAGCGGCGTCCCCTCGCACAGCAAGCGATCAAATTCGGACGCGGTGATCACTCCAGAAGTCATATCCAATCCGTCATGCAGGCTCCTCCCGGGATGCTAGCCGGGCGCGGGCGTGCCTGCCACAGTCGGAGCAGCCGGGATGCATGGCATTTGCACAGCCCGGCTTGTTGCGAATCATTCCCATTGTTTTATAAGCTGCACGACATGCAAAATCCCAGCGCTGAATTCGCAAACCTGCAGCCCGGCGACCAGGCACGGGTCAAGGGTTTCGGTCCGATGCCCGAGTACTACCGCAACCGCC
>DAOLKH010000407.1:0-2165 GCA_035331685.1 Pseudomonadales bacterium | reverse complement strand
AGATGCTGACGGTACTGGATCATCTGGGGCCGCAGTTGCCGGTCGAACGGCCACGCTACCTGATGGGGGTGGGCACGCCGCTCGATATCCTCGATGCCGTCGCGCGCGGAGTGGACATGTTCGACTGCGTGCTGCCGACCCGCAACGCGCGCAATGCCTGGCTGTTCACCTCGCACGGTGTGCTGAAGCTGCGCCATGCCGTCAATCGCCGCCGCGAGGAGCCGGTAGACCCGGCCTGCGCGTGCTACACCTGCACCCATTTCAGCCGTGCCTATCTGCACCATCTCGATCGCTGCAACGAGATGCTTGGCAGCCAGTTGAACACGATCCACAACCTGTACTTCTATCAGGAGATGATGCGCGGTATCCGTGCAGCGATCACCGAGGGCAACTGGGAACGCTTCCGTGCGGACTTCGTCCAACGCTATACCGGCAGCCATGCGTGACACGCCCATGAGTTCACTCGAGTACCAGATTTTCGTCTACGTGGATTCGGAACATGCAGAAGCACTGAAGGACGCGATGTTCGCCGCCGGCGCGGGGCGCATCGGTGCCTACAGCGGTTGTGCGTGGCAGTGCGAGGGGATGGGTCAGTTCAGGCCGGGAACGGGGGCCAGGCCATTCATCGGCGCGGTCGGTGGCGACGAGCGCGTGCGCGAACTGCGCATCGAGATGCTGTGTTCCGGTGAGTGCCTGGACGCCGTGATCGCCGCGTTGCGTGCCGCTCATCCGTACGAAGAGCCCGCGTTCGGCGTGCTGCGCCTGGAGCCGGTGGCATGAGCGTGTTGCAGCGTGTGCGCGAGCGCGTCGGCGGCAGTGTCGTGCCGGCACTGGAGGAGGCTGACGCTGCAGTCCTGCTGGCGCTGACCGCGCAGCCCGCACCGGAGCTGATTCTCACGCTGCGTGCTGCACACATGAGTACGCACCCGGGTGAAGTGGCGTTTCCTGGCGGGCGCCGCGATCGGGAAGATCGCGATCTGATTCATACGGCGTTGCGCGAAAGTCACGAGGAGATCGCGCTCGATCCCGCCTGCGTCGAGGTTGTCGGTGCGCTGCGCGGCCGCACGTCGCGCTTCGGTGTGCGCGTCTGCCCGGTCGTCGCCGTCGTGCCTGCAGACCTGCAACTGGAGCCGAACCTGGCAGAGCTCGATGAGGTCTACCGCATCCCGCTGGCGCATTTTCTGCAACGGGAAAACCTGCATATCGATCGTGTGCTGCACCAGGGACGCGAGATGGACGTGCCGTGGTATCCGTGGGGTGAGCGTCAGGTCTGGGGCCTGACGGCGGTGATGTTGCTCGATCTGCTGGAAGCGGCCTTCGATTTCCGTGTCGAACTTCTGCGCTGAGGACGTGCTGCGATGGCGATGATCTTCGAACTCGACGGTGTGGCACCGCAGATCGATACAAGCTGTTTCGTGGCGCCGGATGCGGTGGTGGTGGGGGCCGTGACGGTCGCAGCCGAGGCGAGCATCTGGTTCGGTGTCGTGGTTCGTGCCGACACCGAGCAGATCACGATCGGTGCGGGATCCAACGTGCAGGAGAACACCGTGCTGCACGCTGATCCCGGTTTTCCGCTGCACATTGGCGAGCGGGTAACGGTGGGGCACAAGGCGATGCTGCACGGCTGCAGCATCGGTGAGGGCAGCCTGGTCGGGATCAATGCCGTGGTCCTGAACGGGGCCGTGATCGGGCGCAATTGCCTGATCGGCGCGAATGCACTGGTCACCGAAGGGATGCGGGTGCCGGATGGTTCGCTGGTGCTTGGTTCGCCGGCGCGTGTGCGGCGCACGCTGAGTGACGAGGAACGCGCGCGTCTGGAAGAGAGCGCACGCCGTTATCGTGCCAAGGGGCAACTGTTTCGCACACGCCTGCGGCGTATCGTCGACGGCTGATGTCGCGAGGAATTCAGGTGCGTGATGTGCGGCGTGCGAGAACCCTGTGGATCACCTTGCCCTGCAGCTCGAGGATTTCAAGGTCATAACGCCCGATGCGTAACCCCAGGTGGGCTTCCGGAATCGTCTCGAGGTGTTCGACGATCAGCCCGCTGAGAGTTTTCGGTCCATCGAGCGGCAGATCCCAGTGCAACGAACGGTTGATCTCACGAATCGCGGTGCCACCGTCGATCACACAACTGCCGTCGGGCTGTGCGACGATATCGGGTGACT
>DAOLKH010000406.1:0-2187 GCA_035331685.1 Pseudomonadales bacterium | reverse complement strand
CAGCGGTGCCGGTGCCTGCAGCAGCTTCTCGCGTTCGAGTTCGGCGACCACCGCCGGGTCGGAACGGAACGGCGTGCCGTATTCCATCTCGTGGAACAGTTCCTCGAGCGGCGGCTTGATGGTCTGCCCGCCGGCCTCCCACGATTCGGCCGGATAGCCGACTGCCTGCAGGGCCAGCGCCACACCGGTTTCCGGCATCTTCAGGCGGCGCCCGACGCGACCGAGCACCGGGCCGCCCATCAGGCAGCTGCCGAGTCCTTCGTCGTAGGCAACCAGCGTCGCCTGCGCGATCGCCTGCCCGCAATCCATCAGCGCGCCGGGCGTGCTGCCGGTCACGCGCGGATCGTTCATCAGGAAGCCTGGTGCGAGCTTCTGCTTCACCTCGCTGATCGTCTCCTCGATGTGCACGCCCATGCGACGTGTCTCGACCAGTTCGGAAACCGTCTTCACCCAGTGCTCGCCCTCGTAGGCCATCGGTTCGTTGTACCAGAGGATGAATACCGGCGCTGTCTGCATCTGCTGGTAGCTGATCGGCAGCTTGATGCTGTCGAGCAGCTCCTTCGACGCCTGGTCGCGCCAGATCACGATCGCGCGAATGTTCATCACGTTGCCGGCGCAGGAGGCGCGTCGTGCTGCCTCGAGCATTTTCTGGATCTTCGCGCGCTCGACTGGACGCCATGAGGCAAAGATGCGTATCGAGCGGCGCCGGCCGATGACTTCCTTCAGTTCCATGTGCGGTGCTCCTGTACGGGTTGAATGCCTGTCGTGTGCGATTGCGGTTTGGTGCTCGTCGGCATCAGAACCGTGCTGCTGCCATCAGGCCGAGCATGCTGTTCTCGCCGTCCTCGATCAGCGAGGAGCGGGCATCGCGGAACAGCTTTTCGGCCAGATACGCGTGGGTGAGGCCGTTGCCTCCCAGCGTCTGGATCGCGTCGTGCGCAACTTCGAATGCAGCCTGGGTCACGTAGACCTTGCTGGTGGCAGCATACTGGAACGGCACGCCTCCCGGATGCGCGGCATCGGCGATCGCCACGCGACGCGCCAGCGCGCGTGCCGTCTCGACTTTCTGGAACATCGAGAACAGACGGTTCTTCACGTTCTGGTGCCGGATGATCGGCCCGCCGCCCTGCACCCACTGCTTCGCGTAATCGAGAGCGAGTTCGTAGGCGGCACGCGCAACGCCGACGAACTGCTGGCCCATCGCGATATTGGCTCCCTTCAGGGTCATTTCCCACACGAGCGGGTAGATTTCCGGACCCTCGCCGATCAGGAAGCGTGCCGGCACCTCGACGTTGTCGAAGAAGATTTCGCCCTGGTTCAACGTGCGCTGGCCGATCTTCTCGGTTGGCTTGCCCCGGGTGATCCCAGGCAGATCGAGGGGCATCAGGAATACCGCACCGTCGGCAAGGCCGACCGGGGAGTTCTCGAAGGTCGCATACACGCTGGCCGAGCCGGCGATGCTGCCGGTCGATACCCACGAGGATTTCTGACCGTTCAGGATGTAGACATCACCTTCACGGCGACATTTCAGCACCGGCTTCACGCGCGGGTCGCGATAGCTTGGCTCGGTGAACGCGACGATGTCGCTGCCGCATCCAGGTTCGGTCAGTGCCAGGCAGCAGATCTCGTCGCGGGCAGCGAAGAACTCGACCAGATCCTCGCGGCCAGCCGCCTGCGCGATCGAAGGGGCGATGTTCTGCAGCGCGCACGCAATGAACAGGCCGACGTCGCCGGCAGACAGTTCCTCGACGACGATGCTGTGCGTCAGCGCCCGTTCGGCAGGCGAGAGCGACGGGTCGTCGATCATCGCGCCGCCGCCGAGGCCGAGCGTGCGGAACTGCTTCAGTACGCTCCACAGCGGTGATTCGGGCGCGATCACAGCCTGGGCGGAAAGACGGTCGAGCTGGATTCCGGTGGGGCGCAGAACTTCGGCTGCAAAGCGTCTGCAGCTCTCCCGGATGGCGCGCATCTCGTCGCTCAATCCGATGTCCAGGTCGAATTCCATGGTGGCTCCTCGATGTGACGCTGTCATTGTCCGGGCATTGGAGCAGCAACAAATCAACTCGTCAATAGATTAATTGTTCCGATGTGCGGCGGAACAACTCCCCGCGCAACAGCCGTTCATAGGTGCGTACGCGTGAGGCGAAGAGCTCTTCGTCGCCGTCGCTGTCGTGGGAGATCGACAGT
>DAOLKH010000405.1:0-2191 GCA_035331685.1 Pseudomonadales bacterium | reverse complement strand
CCTGTGCAGTCGTGACGCGCCAGCGCTGGCCGACACGCGACAAAGAAACCGCTTCGCTGTCACCGAACACCCGCGCGCCGTGGGCCACCGCGGCCCGGATCATCCCGTTCGTGAACAGGTAAGGATTCACGCGTCCACCGTCACGATACAGCACACCCAGCGTGTAGTAGCGTGAGCCGGTCATCGCTTCCATCTCGGAGCCCGAGAGGTATTCGATGCGCTGGCCCTGCTCGTCACGCCAGTACTCCGACGTCTTCTTCAGCGTGTCGAACACGCCGTTGCGGGTGGTTGCGTGCAGATAGCCTGATTGCGTCGCGTCACAGTCGATGCCATGCCTGCGCGCAAGATCGAAGGTGACTGTGTGGTGTTCACGGAACAGTTCGAGAAACGCCTTGCCCTTGTCCGCAAATCGCTCGAACACCGAGCGATCCTTCAGCGTCGGCAGCACATGGCCCGCGTTGCGGCCAGACGCTCCCCAGCCTGGCTGGCGCGCCTCCAGCACCACGACATCGACCCCGGCTTCGGCGAGATGCAGCGCCAGCGAACTCCCCGCAAGCCCTGCACCAACCACGAGTACGGCAGCATCGAGATCGGTGCCCAGCACCGGATATCCCGGCAGCACACCCGTTGGTGCGGTCCAGCCACTGTCAGCAATCGGTACCGCTCCCGCTTCGTAGGCGTCGATTCCAGCTCCGCCGGAAGTCACCGTGCCGGTCGCCGCGTCATGTCCACCGGAATCACAGCCCCCGATCAGCGAAGCAGTGACCAGCGCAGCGGAACCCTTGAGACAATCGCGTCTTTTCATGCGGCATGCACTCCACGGCATGGGGAATCGGCTGGATTGGCAGTCTCCACAAAAAGACCTCGTGCAACCAGTACCAGATGGCACCAGCGGTTCTAGCCGAGCAGCGCCAGGCTCCGATGCACCAGGCGTACCAGTTCACTGCGATTGCGGATCCCGGTCTTGGCGTAGATGCGCTTCGAGTAGTTGCGCGCGGCCGTTTCCGCAACCCCGATATGGCGTGCAGCATCGGCAAGCGTGCATCCATCGGCAAGCAGCAGCGTCAGCCGTGCTTCCTGCGGCGTGAGACCGAACAGTCGCTCGACCAGTTCACGCGACGACTGACGATCCGGCTGCAAGGCCTCGAGCTGCTGGGTCGGGTCGGTCAGATAGACGACCACACTCGGGGCATGCGTGCCCCGGAACCATAGCGCCTGCATGAGAGGACGCACCAGCACACCGAGTGGGTGCCCTGCCTTCGTCCCGATTCGCAGCAGTTCACCCGGCCCCGCAGGACTGCCATCGGCAGCAAGTGCGGCCGCATCGCGCAACACACGGTCGAGCTTGCGCTGCGCTCCGGGATCTGTGCTGCGCAGACGCCCGCGCGTGATCGCCAAACCCGGCTCTGCCGCCAGAATCGCCTGCGCCACCCGGTTCATGCGCATCACTCGCAGTTCGCCGTCGAGCAGCAACGTACCGAGTGCAAAGTGCTCGATCGTGTCCTCATAGACCGTACATTCGGCCTCGCGCCTCTTCTGTACCGCGTACAGCGCGAGTGCTCGCTCCAGATGCGGCAGCAACGTGCGCAGCAGATCGACGTGCGCGCCGTCGAACGGCATGGCGTGACCCTGCGCACGCACGATGTCGATCCATCCACGCATCCCGCCCGGTTCGGCAAAGCCGACCCGCAGGCTGCTGCCGATGCCCAGCTCGTTCACGTAGCGAGCGAACTCCGCGCTGCGCTCCACGCTGTCCAGTTGCACGACCGTACCCGGCACGAACAACTCCAGTCGCAACGGGTCATCGCGCATGAAATCGTGCCGATACTTCGTCTCGACCGCGACCCAGTCGGTTTCATCGGCCGCGTCCTGCGCCATCACATAGCTGTCGCGTACCAGCCCCTGCGGATGATGCAGCGTGATCGCGACGTTGCGTGCCTCGAACAGAACACGCAGCCGCTCTGCGAAACCCCGCCAGGGTTCCACCTCGAGCGGGCCCTCATAAAGGGCACCAAGCAGCTCGAGCAGTTCGTCAGTCGCAGGAGGCAAGCGATGCCGCGCGCTCATGCCGCAGCATCACCCGGGCCGTTGCGCTCTGCTGCTGCGGCCGCGCGACTGACCTCGACGCTCGCCACGCAGCGCCGATAGCGGCGCGTCACCTGCAGCAGATTCCAGCCGAGCCAGCCATTGG
>DAOLKH010000404.1:0-2218 GCA_035331685.1 Pseudomonadales bacterium | reverse complement strand
ACCGCAAGCTGGGCGCACCTGGACGGAGACTTCGAGAAATTCCCGCCGCTGTGCGGCAGTGGCGCCTACGCTGCCGTTTGCATCAACACTGATGGTCTGGCACGCCGTGCGCAGGGCGCAGACGACCAGATCTCGCTGGTCACGGACTGGGCCTTTGCGCACACCGACTGGGCCGACTTCATGGCACACATCGAGGTCTTCTGGCAGGACCGGACCGCAACCTCGGCGTTGTGGACCAATCACTACAACGTTGGCGGTTCGAATTACCCGTACATCTACGACGATATCTGGCTGAAGAAGCGCGCGATCGTGAACGCCCGGATCGGAATGGAGAACGTGGAGTTCGCCAACGGCACCAGCCTGCGAGCCTCGTTGTGGGCCCGCAACCTCACCGACAAGAAGTACAACACCTTCGGCATCAACTTCGCCGGGCTGGGCCCGATCACCGATCAGTACGGCGAACCGCGCACCTACGGCCTCGACGTGGTCTGGGAGTTCTGATTCCGGCAACGGCAGCAGGAGTGCGTATCAGAGGGCCCTGCGGGGCCCTCTTCCTTTTCAGGTCACGATGCGAGGGCGTGCACGGGAACGGAACGCGCCTTGTTGCAGCGCCCGGCTTGCAGATCGGCACGCACCGCAAGCGCAAGCGACACGCTGATCGCCCATGCAAGCCACAGCGTCCAGAGCGTGTGCGACAGGAAGTGTGCTCCCTGCAGCATGCGCGCCGCACCCAGTACGGCTCCGCCAAGCAGCGCGGTCAGCAGTGCGAAACGGGCAGCACGAATGCCGGCCGGCCGCAGCGCCACCGCCCAGACGATCCACAGAAACCCCACCGACGCGTGCCCTGCAGGAAAACACTGCCCGCCCTCCATGCCTTGCGGCATCGCGTCGAACAGCCGCAGATACGGTGCGTAGCCGCCGAACTCGACGATATCCCACGGACAGTAGCGATGCGTCAGATGTTTCAGGATCGCGGTTGCAGCCGGGATGATCAGCATCCCAAGTGCTGCCAGCAGGGCATTGCGCGGCGGCAACCACGCGAGGCGCCCCTTCCAGCCCTGCCAGCACACGAACAGGCTTGCCGCCACCAGCACATGGACCGCGCTCTTCGCACCCCGGTGCAAAACGACTTCCAGGAACCATGAATGCTTCAACGGAAAGCTGACCGAGGCGGGATCGTAGAACAGCCATTCAAGCTGCCTATCGAGATCCGAGACCTCGAACACCCACAGCAACAAAAACGCACAGACCGCCAGCAGCACGTACTGCGACACGATCCATCGACGCACCGGACCCGACGCGACCACAACAACCGGCCAGACCAGCGATGCACCTGCCTGCCTACCCTCAACCCCGACAGGCCGTGCCGAGATCCATCGCGTCTTCACGTACCGAAGTCCTCACGTCGAGCAGGCCGAGCACGGTATGGAACAGATTGTCGTGCGAAGCGGGCTGCCCCGCACGTTCACGCAGGCAGCCAAGATCAAGCTGGTTGCGTGCTGCAAAGCCTGCAGAGAACCACATCACCATTGGCACCCGCGTCTGCTCCTGCGGCGCGATCGCGTAGGGCACGCCGTGCAGGTAGAGGCCATTCTCGCCGAGCGACTCTCCGTGGTCCGAGACGTAGAGCATCGCCGTATCGTAGTCGTGCTCCGCATCCTTCAGCAGGTCGATGGTGCTGCCCAGTACGTGATCGGTATACAGCAGCGCGTTGTCGTAGCTGTTCGCAACCTGTTCCCGACTGCAATGCGACAGGTCTTCGTCGTCGCAGGTCGGCACGAAGCGGCGAAACGCCTGCGGGTAGCGTCGATAGTAGGCTGGCCCATGATTGCCAAGCTGATGCAGGACCAGCACCAGGTTACCGCGGCTGTCACGCAGCAACTGGCGGCTGCTTTCGACCAGCGCCTCGTCGAGGCAACGACCGTCGGTGCACAGATCCGACAGCGTCGCGGGATCAGGCTGCATCGTCTCCACGCCGGTGCATACGCCCTTGCAGCCGGACTGGTTGTCGTTCCAGACCACGCGCAAACCGGCATGCTGCAGCGTGTTCAGCAGCGACTCGCTGCCACGAATGTCTTCCTCGTCGTAGTGGCGCCGCCCCTGCACCGAAAACATGCATGGCAGCGACACTTCGGTACTCGTCCCGCAACTGCCGACCTGACTGAAGTTGCGGGACGAGTACCGAAGTGTCGCTGCCATGCATGTTTTCGAACAACAC
>DAOLKH010000403.1:0-2218 GCA_035331685.1 Pseudomonadales bacterium | reverse complement strand
CGTTCATGAAATCGTCCTGCCTGCACTGCGTCGATCCCTCGTGCGTCTCGGCCTGCCCGGTGACGGCAATGACCAAGGATCCGGTGACCGGCATCGTCCAGTACGACGCAGACGCCTGCATCGGGTGCCGCTACTGCGTTGCCGCCTGCCCGTTCGGCATACCGAAGTACGACTATTCGTCGCCCACCGGCAAGATCGCCAAGTGCGAGCTGTGCCGCCATCGGGTGAAGGATGGTCATTACGCCGCTTGTGCCGAGGTGTGCCCGACCGGAGCCACGCTGTATGGCAAGGTTGCTGACCTCAAGGTCGAGGCCAAGCGCCGGTTGGCGCTCAAGCCGGGTCAGGCGACGCGCTTTCCCCGCGGCAACATCTCGGGCGGCCCTGACCGCAGTTGGGAGGGCGCTGCGGCGCGCTATATCCAGCGCACTTACGGCGAGACCGAGATCGGCGGTACGCAGATGCTCAAGCTCGCCGCCGTGTCGTTCGAGAAACTCGGCCAACCGACATTGCCGGATCGGTCATTCGCCTCGCAATCGGAAACGCTGCAGCACACCTTGTATGGCGGTCTCGTGCTGCCGCTGGTGGTGCTGGGTGCGATGGCCTACGTGGCGAAGCGCAACGTGAAGCCGGCTGGCGAACACGACGAGGAGGTGCGCGATGAGCGTGCATGATCATGCAATGCCGGCCCCGGTGGGCGGGCGGCTCGCCAATCCGGTGACGGTGAGCTGTGCCGTGCTGATCGGCGTGGCGATCGCGGTACTCGGCGTCCGTTTCGTTTCCGGTCTGGGTTCGGTGACGAATCTCAACGACGGCTATCCATGGGGCATCTGGGTGGTGGCCGATGTGGTGATCGGCTCGGCCTTCGCCTGCGGCGGCTTCTCGGTTGCCATGTTGGTCTACATCTTCAACCGTGGCCGATATCACGCGCTGGTGCGCCCGGCGCTGCTGGCCAGCCTGCTCGGCTACACCCTGGCGGGCGTCGGCGTGCTTTTCGATCTGGGCCGCTGGTGGAATTTCTGGCACATCCTGTGGCCGGGCTATGCGTCGCCGAACTCGGTGATGTTCGAAGTCGCAGCGTGCATCTCGCTCTACATCGTCGTGATGTGGATCGAGTTCTCGCCGGCCTTCCTCGAGAAGTGGGGGCTGCACGATGCACGGCGCAAGCTCGACAGGATGATGTTCTTCTTCATCGCGTTGGGCACGGTGTTGCCGATGATGCACCAGTCGTCGCTCGGCTCGCTACTGGTCGTGATGGGAACGCAGATCCATCCGCTGTGGCAGTCGATCGTGCTTCCGCTGATCTTCCTGATCTCGGCAATCGTCATGGGCTATGCGGTGGTGCTGTTCGAGTCCTGCGTCGCAGCGGCGGGCTATCGGCGCTCGATCGAGATGCACCTGCTCACGCCGCTGTCGAAGATCATGCTGGGGCTGCTCGGCGTGTTCCTCGTGGTGCGTTTCGGCGACATCCTGATTCGCGGTGCGCTCGGCCGGGCCTTCGAGCCCAGCCTGCAGGCGCTGATGTTCTGGGTCGAAACGGTCTGCTTCGTGCTGCCCTTCGCGCTGCTCGGCAGCGAGGGGAAGCGGCGCAACCCGGCCAACCTGTTCCTCGCCGGCGTGGCTTTGATGCTCGGCGGCGTGCTGTTGCGGATCAACGCATTCCTCATCGGCTACATGACCGGCGAGGGCTGGAACTACTTCCCGTCGGTGCCGGAAATGCTGGTCACCATCGGCATGTTCGCCATCGAGGTTCTCGGCTACATCATCATCACCCGGCGTTTCCCGGTGCTTCCGCGCGAAGACCACGCCGCAGCGGCAGCACACTGAGGAGAGATCATCATGAGCCAACGCATCACCATCGACCCCGTGACGCGCATCGAGGGCCACTTGCGGGTGGACGTGCAGGTCGACAACGGACGCGTCAAGAAAGCCTGGGCGTCGGGCCAGATGTGGCGCGGCGTCGAGAACATCCTGATCGGTCGCGATCCGCGCGATGCCTGGACGATCACCCAGCGCATCTGCGGTGTATGCACCACGGTGCATGCGATCGCCTCCGTCCGGGCGGTCGAGAACGCTCTGCAGCTGGAGATTCCGGTCAATGCGAACTACATCCGCAACCTGATCATTCTGGCGCATGCGATCCATGACCACATCGTTCATTTCTACCACCTGTCCGCACTCGACTGGGTCGATGTGGTCTCGGCCCTGAAGGCCGATCCGG
>DAOLKH010000402.1:0-2231 GCA_035331685.1 Pseudomonadales bacterium | reverse complement strand
GCCCGCAGCGGCGGGCGCGGCGTGCTGCTGCTGGGGGTGCACATGGGCACCCTCGAGATGGCCGGGCGAGCACTCGCGATCGACGCGGACTCCGACGTGGTCTACCGGCGACAGAAGAATCCTGCATGGAATCGCATCATTCACCGCAATCGCGAACGCTGGATCCGCAACGTGATCGAACGCTCCGATGTGCGCGCGATGCGCGCCAGCCTGCTCGCCGGTCACGTGCTGTGGTACCTGCCGGATCAGGACAACGGAGCGAAGCACTCGGTGTTCGCGCCTTTTTTCGGCATCCCGGCAGCCACCCTGACTGCAACCGCGCGTCTGGCACGCGTCGGCCGGGCAGCCGTCATTCCGGTCGCGCACTGGCGCGAGGGCGATGGTCGCTGGGTTGTGGAGATCGGCGAGCCGCTGGAGGATTTTCCCGGGCGGGATCCAGTCGCCGACGCAACGCGCGTCAATGCACTCATCGAAACGCTGGTTCGCGCCCATCCCGAGCAGTACCTGTGGGCACACCGGCGCTTCAAGACACGCCCGCCCGGTGCAGCGCCGCTGTACCCGCGTCGCAACTGACATCACTGCAAAGCCTGCCAGATGCTACCGCGACACCACTCCGCCGGCGCAGCGAATGCCATGATGCAGCCGATACCAGCCGGAGAACGGCTTCTGCTCAATGCATCTGTGGTGCTCGCAAGCCTCGTGCTGTCCGCGCTGGCCGTATTTCGGAACCCGCTCATCAACGCCGACGGAATCCGGCAGCTGATGCTCGCGCGCGAGGCTGTCGCCAGCGGTATCGTCACAAGCGTCGGGTCATTCACGTTTCCACTGTATCCGCTCCTGATCGCCGCACTGCACCGCATGAGCAGCCTGTCACTGCTCACAAGCGCGCAGCTGCTCGATGCCGCGCTGCTGGCGCTGCTGACCGTCAACATCACGCGCTTCGCCACCCGCCTGTGCGGCGAGCAGGCACTCGCCGCGTGGATCGCACTGCTGGTGTTGCTGCTCCCGCAGCTCAACGGGTATCGCAGCGTCGTCGCACCAGACGCCGGTTTCTGGGCGTTGCTGTTCGGCGCCCTGCTCCCGTTGCTGCGCTACCAGACTTCGCAACGCTGGCAGGACGGCCTGTGCTGGGCAGCGCTTGGCCTGGGCGCGGCAGCGTTTCGCCTTGAAGCACTCGCGTACCTGTTGCTGCTTCCGCTCGTCTTTCTGCGTACAGACGCACCGGGAGCACGCCTGATGGCGACCGCTCGGCTCTATGCCTGCATCGGCGTGCTGCTGCTGGCGCCAGTGCTGGTACTGACGCGCCTCGGATTGCTGCAGATCCCGCTCGACACCGTCGCCGATGCACTGCACGCATCCGCGCGTGAACTGCGAGACGGTTTCGTGGAGGCGCGCACCGCGTACGCGAGCACCGTGCTCGATCCACACGCGCGGGGGCTGGCGACGCTGTCGCTGGCTGCCGGTCTGCTGACCGTGCTCGCGCTGAAGGCGGCCAAGGTGTTCGGCATTCTCTACTGCGTGCTGCTCGGCTGGGGTGTCGTGCGCCGTCGCGCCGCGCTGCCGACAGTCACACGCAGAACATGGCGAGCACTGCTGCTGATCGCGACCCTGATCGCCGGCAGCTTCGTTCTCGGTCACCGCTTCGTCGGCGTGCGCGACGTGATGATGCTGTGCCTGCTCGCACTGGTTCCGACAGCGCAGGCATTGCGATCACTGGCTCTCGCGGCCCGCGATGCCCGGCGTGAGCGAACGTTTCTGTTCGTCGCGGGAGTCGCGATCGCGCTGCTGCTGATCGACGGCTTTGTGCGAACCGCGTCGGCATGAATGCCGACCTACGAATACCCGCCTGCGCAATCCCGTCGGCATGAATGCCGACCTACGAATGCCCGCCTGCGCAATCCCGTCGGCATGAATGCCGACCTACGTTTTGCTTACCAGCAGATCCTCGAGCGCGAGGTACTGCAGATCGCTGCCGAAAAACATTTCCAGCGCGTCCTGCGGTGAACACACCATCGCCTCGCCACGTCGGTTCAGCGAGGTATTCAGCACCACGCCGTTGCCGGTCAGGCGTTCGAGTTCCTCGATCAGTGCGTAGTAGCGCGGATGATGACGGCGCTCGACCACCTGCGCGCGCGCAGTGCCGTCCTGGTGCACGACTTCCGGCACGCGTGACTTCCACTCCTCGCGCACCGGAAACGTGATCGTCATGAACGGCGCCGGGTGTTCGATGC
>DAOLKH010000401.1:0-2240 GCA_035331685.1 Pseudomonadales bacterium | reverse complement strand
GAAGGACTGGAGGCGGCGGCGCGACTGATGATGCCGGCGCTTGCGGTCATTCTGCTGGTGCTCGTCGGCTACGGTGTTTTTTCCGGATACTTTGGCAGCTCGGTTGCGTTCATGTTCAAGCCGGACTGGAGCGCGCTCGACGGCACCGTCCTGCTGCAGGCGATGGGGCAGGCCTTTTTCACGCTTTCGCTCGGCATGGGCACGATGATGGCATTCGGCTCCTACCTGGGCGAGGACGTGGACCTGCTCACGACGGCAGGCACGGTGATCGTTCTCGATACGGTGTTTGCGATTGCTGCCGGTCTCGCGATCTTTCCGATCGTCTTTGGCAACGGACTCGATCCCGGTTCGGGACCCGGACTCGTATTCGTCACGCTGCCGCTTGCCTTCGGCAACATGGGTGGCGGCGTCGTGCTTGGTTCGCTGTTTTTCCTGTTGCTGAGCTTTGCTGCACTCACGTCGTCGATCTCGTTGCTTGAACCCGTTGTCGAAACGCTGGAGGTGCATACGAGATTGACACGCAGACCCGCCGCGCTGCTTGCCGGGCTGGCAGCCTGGGCGCTTGGCATCGCCGCACTGCTTTCGTTCAATCAGTGGTCGCAGTTGAACCTGTTCGGACTGAGTTTCTTCGATTTTCTCGACAAGCTGACGACCAGCTACATGCTGCCGATCACGGGCCTCGGCACCATCGTGTTTGCCGGCTGGTACGTGGCACCCGAAAGCGTTGCCCGCGAACTGGGGCTCGGTCGCGCCGGTGCACTCTTGTGGCGAATCGGCAGCCGCTATATCGCGCCGCTCGGTGTGGTCGCGGTGCTTGCCGGCAGTCTGTGAGGGCAGCAGTGATTCGCTGCCCGTTCGCTGCTCCGGGACTTGTGGAGCAGCGAATGTTGCAGCAGGGCGTGACTGTCATACAGCCACTTCGACGATCTCGACCGCCGCGATCCGCCGGCCTTCCTCGGCTCCCTTGCGGAACGACTCGATGCGATCGAAATTCATGTAGCGGTAGATATCGGCCGCCATCGAATCGATCTTGCGCGCGTACTCCATGTATTCGTCGACCGTTGGCACGCGCCCCAGGATCGCCCCTACGGAGGCAAGTTCCGCCGATGTCAGGTAGACGTTCGCGCCCTCGCCGAGGCGGTTCGGGAAGTTGCGTGTCGAGGTGGACAGCACCGTCGATTCGGGTGCCACGCGTGCCTGGTTGCCCATGCACAGCGAACAGCCGGGCATCTCGGTGCGCGCACCGACGCGGCCGTAGATGTTGTAGTAGCCTTCCTCCATCAGCGTGTGCTGGTCCATGCGTGTCGGCGGCGCGATCCACATCCGCGTCGGAATCACGCCCTTGAATTTCTCGAGCAGCTTGCCCGCCGCACGGAAGTGGCCGATGTTGGTCATGCACGAGCCGAGGAACACCTCGTCGACCTTGTCGCCGGCAACCTCGGACAGCAGGCGCGCATCGTCCGGGTCGTTCGGTGCACACACCACGGGTTCGCGCACGTCGGCAAGGTCGATCTCGATCACCGTGGCGTATTCGGCGTCAGGGTCTGCCTGCAGCAGGGAAGGTTTGGCGAGCCATGCTTCCATGGCACGTGCGCGCCGCTCCAGCGTACGCGCATCACCGTAACCCTGCGCAATCATCCAGCGCAGCAGCGTGACGTTCGAGCGCAGGTATTCGGCGATGGTTTCCGGTGAAAGCCGGATCGTACAGCCGGCAGCCGAACGCTCTGCGGATGCATCCGATAGTTCGAAAGCCTGTTCGACAGTCAGGTTTTCGAGGCCTTCGATCTCGAGAATGCGCCCGGAGAAAATGTTTTTCTTTCCCTTTTTCTCTACCGTCAGCAAGCCTTGTTTGATCGCGTAGTAGGGGATTGCATGCACGAGGTCGCGCAGCGTGATTCCGGGTTGCATCCTGCCCCTGAAACGCACCAGCACCGATTCCGGCATGTCGAGCGGCATCACGCCGGTTGCGGCAGCAAAGGCGACCAGGCCGGAGCCGGCCGGGAACGAGATGCCGATCGGGAAGCGCGTATGCGAGTCGCCCCCGGTACCGACGGTGTCGGGCAACAGCATGCGGTTCAGCCAGCTGTGGATGATGCCGTCACCGGGGCGCAACGACACACCGCCGCGCGTCATGATGAAGTCGGGCAGCGTGTGCTGCGTCTCGATAACGACCGGTTTCGGGTATGCCGCCGTGTGGCAGAAGCTCTGCATCACCAGGTCTGCGGAGAAGCCAAGGCAGG
>DAOLKH010000400.1:0-2244 GCA_035331685.1 Pseudomonadales bacterium | reverse complement strand
GCCGATGAATTGCACCGTGACATCGAAGGCCTTGGCTTCCGGCGCTACCACCGTCATTGGGCGCACGCACTGCACGTGCCGTTCTGGTGGCTGAAATGCCTGCTGTGGGAGCGTCAGGAGCGTTCGTGGCTGATCGCGTGGTACCACCGCTTGCTGGTATGGGACCTGATGGAGCGCCCGTGGCTGACGCGCACCCTGGAACGCCTGCTGAATCCCCTGCTGGGGAAGAGTGTCGTCATGTATTTCGAAAAGGCGTACCACGCATGAGCGAACTCTATCTCAGCAAGGGGTTGTATCCCGAAAGCTTCCTGCAGCCCAGCGTCGATTTCATCCTTGCGACGCAGCGACTCGACGGCTGCATCCCGTGGTTTGCAGGCGGACACGCCGATCCCTGGGACCACGTCGAGGCGGCGATGGGGCTCAGCGTCGCCGGCGAATTCGAAGCAGCCACGCGCGCCTACCGCTGGCTCGCGCGTACCCAGTTGCCGGACGGATCCTGGTGGGCCGCCTACCGTGATGGCGAGCCGCTGCTGGCCGATCGTCGCGAGACGAATTTCGTCGCCTATATCGCCACCGGCGTCTGGCACCATTACCTGGCGAGCGGCAACCCCTGGCTGCTCGAGGAATTCTGGGAGCCGGTCGAGCGCGCGATCGAATTCGTGCTCGGGCAGCAGACCGTGCACGGTGATATCTGCTGGGCGGTCGACGCCGACGGCAACACCATGGATGACGCGCTCATCACCGGCTGCAGTTCGATCCACAAGAGCCTGGAGTGCGCGATCAACATCGCGCACACGTTGCGCCGGCCGCGTCCGCGCTGGGTCGTGGCGCGCTGGCGTCTCGGCGAGGCCTTGCGCCACCGTGCGTATCGTTTCGACCGCAGCTGGGAAAGCAAGGCGCGCTATGCCATGGACTGGTTCTATCCGGTGCTCGGTGGGGTGTTGGGCCGTACGCAGGCGAAGGCACGTCTTGCCGGGCGCTGGGAAGTGTTCGTGAAGGACGGCATGGGTTGCCGTTGCGTCAGCGACGAGCCGTGGGTGACGGTGGCCGAGTCGGCCGAGCTGACGATGGCGCTGCTCGGCGCCGGCGAACATGCACGCGCGGCACGGCTGTTCAGCTGGCTGCATCAGTGGCGTGATGGAGACGGCGCGTACTGGACCGGCTATCAGTGGGTCGAGGATGTGCTCTGGCCGCTGGAGAAACCGACCTGGACCGCTGGCGCGATCCTGCTCGCGGCCGATGCGCTGACCGCGCACACGCCGGCGAGCCGCCTGTTCACCGAGGTGCAGCTAGTGGATTCGCCGCAACAAGCCAAGCGTCTCGACACGCGGCAGCTCTTCGTACAGCCCTGAGGCAAGCGCCAGGCGATAGATCGTGTACGGCGCCTGGCCACCGTCGGCCGGATCCTCGAAGATGTCGTGGATCGCGAGCACCCCGCCGGCGACCAGGTGGCCGCTCCAGGCACGGTAGTCGGCCAGGGCTGCCTCCAGGCTGTGCCCACCGTCGATGAAGACCAGTGCCAGCGGGGTCGCCCACTGGCGCGCTGCGACGCGCGTCGGTGCGACCACCGGCACCACGGTGTCTTCCAGCCCGGCGCGGCGCAGCGTTGCACGGAACTCGCGGAAACTGTCCATCTGCCCGCTTGCCGCATCGTAGAGCGCGGGGTCGTGGTACTCCTCGCCGGGCTGGTGTTCCTCGGAGCCGCAGTGGTGATCGACGGCAAACAGTACCGCACCGTGGATCCGGCAAGCCGTGCCCAGATACACCGTGGACTTTCCGCAGTAGCTGCCGATCTCCAGGCAGGGTCCACGGTGCGCGCACTCCAGTGCCGTGGTGTACAGGGCCTCGCCCTCGGGCGGGCTGAGAAAACCTTTCACGCTGTCGATGGCGAGTGGCAGTTCGATCGGCATGGGTCGAAGATCCGGGTGGTCGTGACTCGGGCGGCGGGCACCTTAACCCGCTGTCGCAGCGGGCGGCAAATGCTCGCTGTGGTGAGGTTTTGCGATCGCGTATCCTTGCGCTCCAGTTGCTCCGGGGGTGTGCCATGAAGCCGACCATTCCGTCCTTTGCCGAGGCCCGTGTACTGGTGGCAGGCGACGTGATGCTGGACCGCTACTGGAGTGGGGACACCGAGCGCATTTCGCCGGAAGCACCGGTGCCCGTGGTGCGGGTGCGTGCCACCGAGGACCGCCCCGGGGGTGCGGCCAACGTGGTGCGCAACGTCGCGGCACTGGGGGCGCATGG
>DAOLKH010000399.1:0-2245 GCA_035331685.1 Pseudomonadales bacterium | reverse complement strand
CCTCGGCGCCCTCGGGCAATGTGAGCACGGCCTTGCCGGCGCGGTTCTTCGTCAGCAGGTCCGCAAGACGGACGACGAAACCATAACCCGCGTCGCTCGCGAACAGGTACAGATTCGCATCGTCACCCATCAGCGCGCCCATGAAGCGTGCGCCCGACGGCGGATTGATGCGGCCGGTCAGCGGCTCGCCCTGCCCGCGCGCCGACGGCAAGGCATGCGCCGCCAGCGCATAGCTGCGTCCAGTCGAGTCGAGCAGCACCACCGGCTGGCTGGAGCGACCCTGCACTGCGCACAGAAAACCGTCTCCCGCCTTGTAGCTGAGCTTCGTACCGTCGACGTCGAGGCCCTTCGCGGCACGGATCCAGCCCTTTTCGGACAGCACCACGGTGACGGGCTCCGACGAAACCAGCTCGGTTTCGCTGTACGCGCGTGCTTCCTCGCGCTCGACCAGCGGCGAACGTCTGGCGTCGCCGAACTCCTCGGCCACCGCGAGCAGCTCCTTGCGTATCAGCGCAGTGAGGCGCGCCTCGGAACCGAGCGTCTTCTGCAAGGCGTCACGCTCGGTGGCGAGTTCTGCCTGTTCACCGCGAATCTTCATTTCCTCGAGCTTCGCGAGATGACGCAGCTTCAGCTCGAGGATCGCCTCGGCCTGCTCGTCGCTCAGCCCGAAGCGCTCCATCAACACCGGCTTGGGCCGGTCTTCGCTGCGAATTATCGCGATCACCTCGTCGATGTTCAGGAACGCGACCAGCAAACCGTCGAGGATATGCAGGCGGCGCAACACCTGCTCCAGCCGATGCTGCAGGCGCCGGCGCACGGTCTGGCGGCGAAAATCCAGCCATTCACGCAGCATCGACGCCAGGTCGCGCACGCCCGGGCGGCCGTCGAGGCCGATCACGTTCATGTTCACGCGATAACTGCGCTCCAGATCGGTAGTCGCAAACAGATGCGACATCAAACCTTCGGCATCGATCCGGTTCGAACGCATCACGATCACCAGGCGCGTGGGATTCTCGTGATCGGACTCGTCACGCAGATCGGCGACCACAGGCAGCTTCTTCGCCTGCATCTGCGCGGCGATCTGCTCCAGCACGCGCGCTCCCGACACCTGGTGCGGCAGGGCCGTGATCACGATATCGCCCTGCTCGCGCGTCCATACCGCGCGCGCGCGCAACGTGCCGCGGCCGGTTGCGTACAGTGCGCGCAGATCGCGCGCCGGCGTGATGATTTCGGCTTCGGTAGGAAAATCCGGACCATGCACCCACGCACACAACTCCTCGCTGGTGGTGCCGGGATGCTCGAGCAGTTGCACGCAGGCGGCGATCAGTTCGCGCAGATTGTGCGGCGGGACATCGGTGGCCATGCCGACCGCGATGCCGGTGGTACCGTTCAGCAGGATGTGCGGCGCCCGCGCGGGCAATATTTCGGGCTCCTCGAGCGTACCGTCGAAGTTCGGAATCCAGTCGACCGTGCCCTGTGCGACTTCGGCGAGCAGCAGGTCGGCGAACGGGGTCAGGCGCGACTCCGTGTAGCGCATCGCGGCGAAGGACTTCGGATCGTCGGACGAACCCCAGTTGCCCTGGCCGTCGATCAGCGGATAACGGTACGAGAACGGCTGCGCCATCAGCACCATCGCCTCGTAGGCGGCACTGTCGCCGTGCGGGTGGAACTTGCCGATCACGTCACCGACGGTGCGTGCGGACTTCTTGTATTTCGCACTCGCACGCAATCCCAGATCGTGCATCGCGTAAACGATGCGCCGCTGCACCGGCTTCAGTCCGTCACCGATATGCGGCAAGGCGCGGTCGAGGATCACGTACATCGAATAATCGAGGTACGCCTTCTCGGTGTAGTCGCGCAGCCGGATGCGCTCGACGTCGGCTGCGGTCGGGGTCTGTTCCTGGATCATGCTTTTCTCCGGCCTCGATGCCGGTCCGGTCTGGGATTCGCACTGCTGCCCCGGGCGACGGGGCGGCATATGCTACCCCGATCGCGCAGTGAGTTCGACCGCAATTCGCTCGGCCAGCTCGAGCAGCAGGGCGCTGAAATCAGCGGCCACGGACTCGGCATCTGCACCCGAACGCGGCCGCGAAAGACGAGCACTGCGCTCGAGCGTGTCTGCGTCATGCACGAGCGACCAGTTCGCGACCAGCTCGGCCGTGGCCCCGCGTACATCGAGGCGCGCGACCTCGACGCGCAGCTCCCACGCGGGCGACCACGCGCGCGGCCACGGACGCACCCGGAC
>DAOLKH010000398.1:0-2255 GCA_035331685.1 Pseudomonadales bacterium | reverse complement strand
AGACCTGGATCCAGCTCGATCGGGATCCGCTGGTACTGGGACGCAATCGGCCGATCGATCTCGGTTTGCCCGCAGACATGCGCAAGGTGTTGCCGCGTCTGACTGCACGACTGCGCACTCATGGCGCACTTGCGAACGCGGGCGATGTCGCTGCACTGCGCGAACAGCGCGTGGCATACCATGCGCACTTTCGCGAGGCGTACGGCAACCACGACGGCGTGCCGGTACATCCCGGACGGATGATGCTCGAGATTCAGAAGGCGCTGCCGGAGAACGTGGTCTGGGTGCGCGATGGAGGTGCCGTCAGCGTCTGGCAGATGCACCTGCTGCACCACCCGATCAGCGAACACCTGATGGCGATGAAGCAGGGGATGCTGGGTACCGGGCTGCCGTACGCGAACGGCGCTGCGCTTGCGGTTGCCGGCAGTGGGCGGCGAGTGTGCCTGGTCACCGGCGATGGCTCGTTCGGCTTCTACGCAATGGAGCTCGAGACCGCGGTGCGTCACCGGCTGCCGGTGGTGATCGTGGTCGCCTACGACGGCGGCTGGTCGCTCGAAGTGCCGTACTACCTGCACGTGTGCGGACGTACCTTCGAGGTCGATCACGAATTCATACGGCTCGATGAGCTGGCGCGCACCATCGGTGCGCACGGCGAGTTCTGCGAGCGCGCCGAGCAGATCGCACCGGCACTGCAGCGTGCCTTCGATTCCGGGAGGCCGGCACTGGTACAGATCGTGATCGATCGTGCGGCGAACGCCTTCGAGATGCCACACACGGAAATCTGGACCCGCTGGCACGCCGACAAAGTGGCGTACGTGGATGGTTGAAATCAACTGAGGAATCGCAGCGCATGAACAGCACCGATCTTTACGAAATCCAGAAGCTTCTTTATCTCTACTGCGAGCGCCTGGACCAGGGGGACTTCCCGGGCATGGCCGAACTGTTCCGCCACGCGCGCTTCGTCACACCCGGCGATGCGCCTGCCGCCGTGTGCGATCCCGCGGCAATCGTCGAGATGTATCGCAACTACACGCGAATCTATCCGCACACCGGAACGCCCGGCACGAAACACGTCGTCGCCAACCCGATCATCGACCTTGCCGCCGACGGCATGAGCGCAAGTTGCCGCTCGTACATCGTCGTGTTCCAGGGAATCGAGGACTTCGCGCTGCAGCCGATCATCGCAGGGCGCAACCTGGACCGCTTCGAAAAGGTCGACGGCCAGTGGCGCTACACAGAACGACAGATCTGTACCGAACACTACGGTGACCTTTCGCGGCATATGTTGCGTGAATTCGGGCCCGGAAGCGCTGCTGCTCCGGCTGCGCCGAAATGAGGCCTGCGAACACGGTTGCGTGTCTGAAGATCGCGAGCAGAGGGTAGTTACATGGAGCAATGCAGTGGCCGCTTCGCACGCGTCGCCTTCGATTTTTCGTCAACCCGGGTTCTGGTCACGGGTGGTACCAAGGGCATAGGCCACGCGATTGCGACGGCATTCGTCGCGGCGGGTGCCGAGGTCACCATAACCGGCAGTGCCGTCGATGCAGCGGCATACGACGGGCTCCCTGCCGGCGTGAGTTACCGGCAGTTGCGACTGACCGAACGTGGCGATATCGCGCGACTGGCTGCGGAATTCGAGCGCCTCGACGTGCTGGTCAACAATGCAGGCGGCACCGGCGGGGCGGCGACTCCGTACGATTTCGACACCGCGCTGACCGTCAACCTCGGTTCGGTCTATCACCTCAGCAACGCTCTCGGCGACGCATTGGCAGCATCCGGGTTCGAGGGTGGCGCGTCCGTGCTCAACATCGCTTCCGAAATGGCGCTGTTCGCCAGTCCGTATTTCCCGGGTTATGGAGCCGCGAAGGCAGGCATCGTGCAGCTCACACGGACCTTTTGCGCATCGTTCGCAGCGCGTGGTGTGCGGGTCAACGCAGTGCTGCCGGGTTCGATCCCCACGCCGATGACGAACGCCTTTGCGGAGAACCCCGAGGTGCATGCTATGGTGTCGGCCGCAACGCCACTGGCGCGCTGGGGTCGACCCGAAGAGATCGCCGCAGCGGTTCTTTTTCTTTGCAGTCCGGCAGCCGCATTCATCAGCGGCCACACACTGGTGGTCGATGGTGGCTATTCCGTGACCGAATGATCCGGGGAGCAGAAGGAATGAAGCGTTTTGCAGACAGGATCTGCCTGGTGACCGGTGCCGCGTCGGGGATCGGGCGTGCCACGGCAGTGCGTCTGGCCAGCGAGGGGGC
>DAOLKH010000397.1:0-2263 GCA_035331685.1 Pseudomonadales bacterium | reverse complement strand
CCCCGCCACCCAAAGCGGTGCACGCCGACGCCGTCGACCACCTCGTCGGTGACGCGGTACACGCCATAACGGAACGATACCGCGCCGGCGGCGCGGAGCTGCCGATCCGTGATCACCTCCGGCCCCCGACTGATTGGCCACGCGGCATCGAGCGCGACTATCGCCGCGCGCGCACTGGCGATATCGGGGGAGTAAACGGTGAGCACCTTGCCGAGTTGATTAGCGCCAGCGTCGCCCGAGTTAAGCAACACAACATCTTCAAGATGCCGCAGCACCTTGAAGGGCACCCGCAGACCGGCGAGCAATCCGGCAAGTTCGCGCAGCATTCTTGCTGCCTCGGCAGCTGATGCACTGACGTGGATCTTCCAACCCTGCGCAAGTGACTCGCTGCCCACAGGATCGAAGAAACGCCATCGCAATGGCCGATCGACCCAATCAACGGTACGCCACCCGTGGGCGAACACCTCACCCAGAAACGAGAGCGTGGCGCAATAATCCTGTGCCGCGCTGTCGTTCACGTCCGTGGCCGGCGCGGCTTGCATACGCCAGCCTCGACAAGTCGAAAAGTCAACCGTGGCGCGTCGCTTGGCAGGTGTGCCAGGGGCAGGCGTGGACTAGGCCGCCGCGATTCTCAGACTCCAGGTTCGCGGTGGGAGGTACCGATCTCGACAACGCGTCCAGTAGTTGTGAGCGGTCGCTGCATCCGGCGTACCCTGCGTCACGCATCTCATCCACCTTAGAACGAACCATATCCCGAAGTTGCTCCATTTTCCGATCTCCTTGTAGAGGAATGTTGCCCGTCAACCTGCTAAGCATGCCTGATCCACTTTGGCGGCGCGATGTTAGCATATTGCATGTATGATGTGATAGTCGGAGTGATGCAATAGGAATCGTCATGTGTCTGCCCGGAGAGCCTGCAAGCGCGTTATTGCCGATCTTCGATCCCGCCTTTAAGGCAGACCCTCACCCGTTCTATGCAGCGCTGCGCAGACTCGCCGGCGTAAGCAGGATGCGCCTGCCTTCCGGCACGGGGGTCTGGATCGTCTTGCGCTACGATCACGCGCGCAAGCTGCTAAGGGATCCCCGACTGTCGAAGGTGCCGCAGCGCGAGGACGGCGCCGCGCCGAAGCACGCGCTGTTCAACCACTTGCTGACAATGGACCCGCCGTCGCACGCCGTGGCACGCAGCGTCCTCGCCCCGTGCTTCTCGCCGCGTGTCCTGCGCGCGTTCGAGCCGCGCGTTTCAGGCCTCGTGGACGCGCTGTTGCAGCGCATACCATGCGACGACGAGCCGTTCGACGTTCTGACCGCATTTGCCGGACCGCTCGCGCAGTCAGTGGTGTGCGAACTGGTCGGCGTACCCGACGACGTGCGCGAATCGCTCGCGCGCGGACTCGACGACCTCGACCGCGCCGACTTCGATGCGCCCGATCGGGTACCTGGAATCACGCAGCACCTGTTCGATACACTGCTGGGCGTGTGCAATCGACGCGCGAGCTTGCCGCCCGAGAGCCTGCTGGCCACCCTGTGCGCAGCGCGTGACCACGGAAGCATCCCTCCTGAACAGGTGGTTTCGCTAACGTACCTCGTTTTGGCCGCCGGCCGCGAGACTGCAGCCAACCTAATCGCCAACGGCCTCCTCAGGCTGCTGACCCGGCCCCCCACTTGGGCTGAACTGGCGCGCGCGCCCCAACACGCTGGGGCGCTAGTGGAAGAGTTGCTGCGGCTCGAAAGTCCATTGGAGATGGCGACCGCGCGCTACGCGATCGCTGACATCGCGATCGACGACACAACGATTCGCGCCGGCGATACGGTATTCGTCGGACTTGCCGCGAGCAATCGTGACCCGCTCGCGTTCGAGCGGCCGGACGAGCTTGACCTCTCACGCACCGCAGGTAGCAAGCACCTCGCGTTCGGTTACGGGATCCACAGATGCCTCGGCGCGATCCTGGCGCGCATCGAGGCGCGCATCGCGCTAGCTAGGCTCGCCGCCCACTTCCCGTCGTTGGAACTCGCGGTACCCGCTGGCCAGCTTGCCTGGAAGCCGGGGCTGATCACGCGCGGACTACAGAACCTGCCAGTGCGCCGTGGTGCGCCCGGCCGAAAAACATTCGCCGACCTTCTCCCGGGATGAGTTGCGATGCGCGGAGTGCTCAAAGCGAGCTGCATATTCGCATGTTTTCGATAACCCGAAAGAGGCCCAACGACCAGGGGTGTGATTCAAAGTGATGCGTCGTTGAGATGACCCCTTTATGCGGCTTCT
>DAOLKH010000396.1:0-2269 GCA_035331685.1 Pseudomonadales bacterium | reverse complement strand
CCGTCGGCGCCGAACTCGACCACGCCGTAGCGCTGCGGGTCGTGCACCGGATAGGCGAACACCGAGGCGCCCTGCGTGCGCGCCGCGGCGGCCTGCAGGTCCGTCTGCAGATCGTGGCCGTGGAAGATGTTGTCGCCGAGCACCAGCGCGCTCGGATTGCCGCCGATGAAGTCGCGCCCGATCAGGAAGGCCTGGGCGAGTCCCTCCGGCCTGGGCTGCTCGGCGTAGGAGAGCGACAGGCCCCAGCTGCGGCCGTCGCCGAGCAGCTGCTCGAAGCGCGGCAGGTCCTGCGGCGTCGAGATCACCAGGATCTCGCGGATGCCGGCGAGCATCAGCGTCGACAGCGGATAGTAGATCATCGGCTTGTCGTAGACCGGCATCAGCTGCTTGCTCACCGAACTGGTGAGCGGATGCAGTCGGGTGCCACTGCCGCCGGCGAGTACGATTCCGCAATAGGGCGTATCGGGCATGGCGTCTGTTACCGTCGTTGCTGTGGAGTGGATTATAGAGGCTGCACGTTACAGTTCCTCCAGCAATCGACCGTGCAATGGATTGCAATGAAACGCATCAGTAGAATCCGCGGCTTTCTGCGTCTGTGGGCATGGTCCCGGGTGGTTCGCCCGCTGTTCTCGCGAGGTCTGTGATGGAAGCCCTAGACCCGGCACGGTTGTGCTTCGACCGCGATCCGGAGCCGCTTGCCCTGCAGGATCTGCAGCCGGTGCGCCGGCTGCGCATCTGCCTGCTCGGGTACCGCAGCCATCCGTACGGTGGCGGGCAGGGCGTCTACCTGCGTTATCTGAGCAAGGCGCTGCACGACCTCGGGCACCAGGTCGACGTGATCTCGGGTCAGCCGTATCCGCATCTGGAGCCGGGGGTGCGCCTGATCCCGATGCCTGGCATGAACCTCTACGAGAACGGCCTGCTGTCGCTGCGTCCGCGCCATCTGGTTTCACTGAGCAATGTGATCGAATGGCTGAGCAAGCTGACCGGTGGTTTCGCCGAACCGCAGGTCTTCGGTCGGCGTGTGCTGAAGTACCTGCGTGCGCACCGTGATGCCTACGACATCGTCCATGACAACCAGAGTCTCGGCTATGCGTTGCTCGATCTGCAGCGCATGGGCATACCGCTGATCACCACGATCCACCATCCGATCACCAGCGATCTGCGCATCGCGCTGGCGGCCTGCTCGTGGTGGTGGCCGCGGCTGCTGACGCGCCGCTGGCACTCGTTCCTCGGCATGCAGAAGCGGGTTGCGCGCGAACTCGAGCACGTCGTCACGGTGTCGGAGTGTTCGCGTCACGATATTGCGCGTGACTTCGGGGTGCCCGCCGCACGCCTCGTCGTGGTGCCGAACGGTGTCGATACGGAGGTGTTCTCGCCATCCACGGCGAGCGTGCGCAAGCCGCTGCAGCTGATGGTTACCGCGTCGGCGGACCAGCCGCTGAAGGGGCTCGCGGTATTGCTGCGCGCGTTTGCGATGCTGCTGCCTTCACATCCGGGCCTGCGCCTGCTGATGATCGGCAGACCGCGTCCGGGTGGCGATACCGAGCGGCTGATTGCCCGACTCGGTCTTGGCCCCCACATCGACTGCGAGGCCGGGATTGCGACCACCGAACTGGTGCGCCATTACCGGGAGTCCACCGTGGTCGTGGTGCCTTCGCTGTACGAGGGGTTCGGCTTGCCGGCTGTCGAGGCGATGGCATGCGGTGCGGCGCTGGTGTCTTCCGATGGAGGCGCGCTCGCCGAGGTGGTCGGCGCTGGCGGAGTGCTGGTTGCCGCCGGCGATGCTTCGGCGCTTGCAGCCGCAATCTCGGCATTGCTCGCCGACCCCGCCCGGCGTGTCGAACTCGGCCGGCGTGCACGTGAACGGATCCTGGAACGCTTCTGCTGGCGTCGTGCGGCGCGTCAGATGACCGCATACTACCAACAGGTACTGGCACAGCATGGAAACGGTGGATCTTGACCACGTGCCGATCGGGCGTGGTGAGCGCGTGCTCGATCTGGGCTGCGGCGAAGGCAGGCACGCGATCGCCGCGTGGCTGAAGACCGAGGCACACTGCGTCGGCATCGACCTCAGCCTGCGTGATCTGCGCAGCGCCGCGACGAAGGCCACGGAGTTCAGCGCCGCGGTACCGGCAGGCGCCGCACGCAGCCTGACATTCGGTTGTGCGGATGCGCTCGGGTTGCCGTTTGCCGACCACTGTTTCGACGTCGTCATCTGCTCGGAGGTGCTGGAGCACATCGGACCGTACCGCGAGGTGCTGGCCGA
>DAOLKH010000395.1:0-2277 GCA_035331685.1 Pseudomonadales bacterium | reverse complement strand
CTCTTCCAATCCGATGTCGGCGATGTACTGCTGGATCGCCTCGGCGCCCATCTTCGCCGTGAACTCGTCGCCGTGCTCCTCGAGCGCCTGGAAGTACTGCTCGTCGTTCAGCAACTGGCCACGCTCCAGCGTGGTCATGCCGGGGTCGACCACGAGGTAGGACTCGAAGTACAGCACGCGCTCGATGTCGCGCAGCGTCATGTCGAGCAGCAGACCGATGCGCGACGGCAACGACTTCAGGAACCAGATGTGCGCCACCGGGCTCGCGAGCTCGATATGCCCCATGCGCTCACGGCGCACCTTGGCCAGCGCCACCTCGACGCCGCACTTCTCGCACACCACGCCACGATGCTTCAGGCGCTTGTACTTGCCGCACAGGCATTCGTAGTCCTTCACCGGTCCGAAGATCTTGGCGCAGAACAAACCGTCGCGTTCCGGCTTGAACGTACGGTAGTTGATTGTTTCGGGCTTCTTCACCTCACCGAACGACCACGAACGGATCATTTCGGGCGAGGCGAGTCCGATGCGGATCGCATCGAACTCTTCCGTCGTGCCCTGGTTCTTCAGCAGGTTGAGCAGGTCTTTCAAGGCCGTTCCTCCGCGTATTTCTATCCGGCTTCGGCGTGAATCAGTCGGTTTCAAGATCGATGTCGATGCCGAGCGAGCGGATTTCCTTCACGAGCACATTGAAGGATTCCGGCATTCCGGGTTCCATGCGATGGTCACCGTCGACGATGTTCTTGTACATGCGCGTACGCCCGTTCACGTCGTCGGACTTGACCGTGAGCATCTCCTGCAGCGTGTACGCGGCCCCGTAGGCCTCCAGCGCCCACACTTCCATCTCCCCGAAACGCTGCCCGCCGAACTGCGCCTTGCCGCCGAGCGGCTGCTGCGTGACCAGCGAGTACGAACCCGTCGAGCGCGCGTGCATCTTGTCGTCGACGAGGTGGTTCAGCTTCAGCATGTACATGTAGCCGACCGTCACCGGACGCTCGAAGCGATCACCGGTACGCCCGTCATGGAGCTGCATCTGGCCACTGTCGGGCAGGCCCGCAAGGCGCAGCAGCGACTTGATCTCGTCCTCCTCGATGCCGTCGAACACCGGGGTTGCCATCGGCACGCCGCCACGCAGGTTGGCCGCCAGCTCGAGCAACTGCCGATCGTCCAGCGACTTCAGGTCGACGGCCTGGCCGCCGATCGAGTTGTACACCTCCTCGAGGAAGCGGCGCAGTTCCGCCACCTTGCGCTGCTCGCGCAGCATCGCGTCGATGCGTTGCCCCAGCCCATGCGCCGCGAGCCCCAGGTGCGCCTCGAGGATCTGCCCCACGTTCATCCGCGACGGCACGCCGAGCGGATTCAGCACGATGTCCACCGGCTGGCCGTGCTCGTCGTACGGCATGTCTTCTTCGGGCATGATCACCGAGATCACACCCTTGTTGCCGTGCCGGCCCGCCATCTTGTCCCCGGGCTGCACCCGGCGCTTCACCGCCAGGTAGACCTTCACGATCTTCAGCACGCCGGGAGCGAGATCGTCGCCGCTCTGCAGCTTGCGCCGCTTCTCCTCGAAGCGCTTCTCCATGTCCTCGCGGCGTTCATTCAGGCTGTTCTCGGCGCTTTCGAGCTGTGTGTTGAGCTCGGCGTTCGCCATCCGCAGCTTGAACCACTGCTCGTGCTCCATCCCGTCGATCTGCTCGACCGTGAGCACGGTGTCCTTCTTCAGGCCGGCGCCGCCCTGCACCTTCGCGCCCACCAGCAGATTGCGCAGACGCGCATAGGTGGCGTTCTCGACGATGCGGAACTCGTCGCGCAGATCCTTGCGGTACTGATCGAGCTGGGCCTTCTCGATCTGCAGCGCACGCTGGTCACGCGGCAGTCCTTCGCGGGTGAAGACCTGCACGTCGATCACGGTGCCCTTGGTGCCCGACGGCACGCGCAGCGAGGTGTCCTTCACGTCGGAAGCCTTCTCGCCAAAGATCGCGCGCAGCAGTTTTTCTTCCGGCGTGAGCTGGGTTTCGCCCTTCGGCGTCACCTTGCCGACCAGAATGTCACCGGCATTGACTTCGGCGCCGATGTACACCACGCCCGATTCGTCGAGGTTCGCCAGTGCGCCCTCGCCCACGTTCGGGATATCGGCCGTGATCTCCTCGGAACCGAGCTTGGTGTCGCGCGCAACGCAACTGAGCTCCTGGATGTGGATCGTGGTGAAGCGATCCTCGCGCACCACGCGCTCCGAGATCAGGATCGAGTCCTCGAAGTTGTAGCCGTTCCACGGCATGA
>DAOLKH010000394.1:0-2280 GCA_035331685.1 Pseudomonadales bacterium | reverse complement strand
GGACGACGCGATGCCCGGCCGTTTCGAGCCGTGAAACCGTCGCTGCGATTCCTTCGCGGAAAACACGCGCCTTGCCGATGGAATCGACCACCGGCTGTCCGGCGCCGAGACGAACGCTGAGCGTGGGATCCCACCAGTACTGATCGAGACTCGCGATCACGACGACTCCGGGCGTGGCGTGTGTGAGCCAGTCGATGGTGAAGCGTGCATACGCCCTGCAGTGTGCAAACTCCGTGAGCGGCCACGCTTGCGGGAAAAAGGGACTTCGGCCGATGGCACGGATTTCCAGATCCCGAATGAACGGGCAGGACGGTGTGGTGAAGATCCACGTTGGCCGCTGCAGCGAATGAGCGGCTCCCAGTACAGCCTCGGCGAAGTGCCAGGCATTCGAGTCTCCGACCAGATATACAGGAGGGGCTTTGACGTCCTCGTTCCACCAGCACGCTTTCACGAAATCCGCATCGAATGGCCCGTGGCTGAGGCAGCCTCGTTCACTGGGAGCGTGTCTTGCCGACACTGCGGCCCTTGCCTCGGCCACTTCCGACACGGAGCGGAGCATGCGGGAGCCCGCAACGAGCCCCGACGTGAGCACAAGCGTTGGAAGGGCAGTCGCGAGCACCAGCGAGAAGATACGACGCGCGCCAGCGACCTGGCGCGCTCGCAGCGGCTCCTCGAGCCAGCGGAACGATGCCAGCGCCGGTACGACCGAAAGTATCGCTGCTGCCAGCTTCACGCCTGCAGCTCCCGGCCAGAGGAGAGCAGCGAATACGATGAATGGCCAATGCCATAGATAGATCGAGTAAGACCAGTCTCCTGTCTTCGTGAATGGACGGCTGCCCAGCACCTTTGCAACCGCATGGTCGGATCTGCCTCCGCCCAGAAGCAGCAGTACGGAACCGGCGACGGGCAGAACCGTCCAGGGGCCGGGGAATGCTACGGATCCGTTGATGATCACGCCCGAAACAACCAGTGCCGCCAGCCCAAGAGCACTCATCGCGATACAAACGCTTCGCCTGAAGCGCCCGCCACTCATTCCAGAGACGACCAGCAGTGCGCCGGCACCGAACTCCCAGGATCTGCTGAGGGGCGAATAGAAGTTCGCGAGGTAGTGCGCAGGCCGGGAATCCGGAGCAAGGACGTTGAGGCTGCTGAAGATCACGGATAGCAGGGTTACCGCAACGACGCCGATGAGTGCGATGCGTTTCGGGCTGCTGTTGCTGCGATATCGTCCCCACGCCCAGCACGCAGCAAGCAGCGCTGGAAACAGAAGGTAAAACTGTTCCTCGACCGACAGTGACCAGCAATGCAGCAAGGGGTTCGTCTCGGCAGGAGCGTCGAAATAGCCGCCGGTTGTTCTCGCGATCACGAGATTGGCGAGCAGAAGGATCGCACCGACTGCTGTTTTTGCGGCAGCGTTCTGGCTGCCGAGCGGGGAAAGGATGAACGCAGTCGCGACGATGACGACGGCGAGCATCAACGCAAGCGCCGGAGTCAGCCGCTTGAAGCGGCGCAGATAGAACTGACGAAAGTCGATTTTCCCGGTCGAGTTCCACTCGCGTTGCAGCATCTGTGCAATCACGAAGCCCGAGATCACGAAGAACACGTCCACACCGACGAATCCGCCCGGCACGGGAAGACCCGCATGGTAGGCAACGACCATGATCACTGCGATCGCGCGCAGCCCCTGGATGTCGGGCCGTCGCGGTGCTGTCCGATCATTTCCCGTGCGGGTCGAGTCGTTGCCTTGTAGGCTGGTGGCCGTTCGCATGCGTATGCTTCGGATAAGTTGGCGCGCGGATGGTAAACCCAAACGGCCCGCAGTCGATCGATGCAGAGCTGGTTGCAGAGCTGGATGCAGAGCTGGTTGCAGGGGCGGCGCGTGGGGCGCGACGGGGCTGCCTTCGAGCTCGTCATGCGCGACACCAGCGCGCCAGCAGAGCAGCCAGCAGAACAGTTGCTGTTCCACACTGCACGCAGCATCCTGAGGGGCGACGCCGAGGTGAAAGGTGTGATCCAGGATGTCTGTATCGACGCGTGGCGTGTGCTGCGCTCGCAGCGTCACCAAGGTGCCGGCGCACGCACGCATGCGGATGGGTTCGCTGCTGGAGGCGGATGAGTCGTGCCGGTGGCGTTTCCCGTCGGCTGAGAACCGGGTCGTGCAAACCTGAAAGGAGAATCCGATGAGCGTAAGACTGGCTGTCATCTATTACTCGACCTATGGCACCAACCATCGCATGGCAGAGATCGCAGCCAAAGCAGCACGTGAAGCAGGGGCCGAAG
>DAOLKH010000393.1:0-2286 GCA_035331685.1 Pseudomonadales bacterium | reverse complement strand
GGCGAAACCGCCAGCACAGGTCAAGGCGGCGTTCGATGACGTGATCAAGGCCAAGGAGGACGAGGAGCGGCTGAAGAACGAGGCCAGCGCCTACGCCAACGGCATCGTCCCCGAAGCACGCGGGCGCGCACAGCGCATGCTTGAGGAGGCAGCCGCGTACCGCAGCAAGGTGGTCGCGGAGGCGCAAGGCGAGGCGCAGCGGTTCGAGAAACTCCTGGCAGAGTACAGCAAGGCGCCCGGCGTCACGCGCGAACGTCTCTATCTCGATTCGCTGCAGCGTGTGTTCGCCGGCAGTTCGAAGGTGCTGGTCGATATCGATGGTGGCAACAACGTGCTGTATCTGCCGCTGGACCGCCTCGGTGGGGGGGCTGCGGTGCCCGCGCAGGGTGCGCGCCAGGCGCCGTCCGCCGTTGCTGCGCCCGGTGTCGACCAGATCGCGGAAGAAGTCGTGCAGAGGCTGCGTACCGAGGCTCGTCAGCCAACCGGCCGTGAAAGGGAGCGTCGCTGATGAACGGAAAGATACTGCTTTATCTGGTGCTGTTCGTTGCCTCGCTGGCGACGCTGTCGGGATCCCTCTATGTGATCCGTGAAACCGAATGTGCGGTGGTGCTGCGTTTCGGTGCGCTGCTGGCGGTCGACAGCCAGCCTGGCCTGCACGTGAAGTTGCCGCTGATCGATGAAGTGCGCAAGTTCGATGCACGGGTGCTGACGCTCGACATTCCGCCCGAAAGTTTCTACACGCTGGAAAAGAAGCGCCTGATCGTCGACTCGTATTCGAAGTGGCGGATCGCCGACGTCGAAACCTACTATCGTGCGACAGGCGGCGATGAGGCGGCGGCGATGGCACGACTCGCTGCGCGTGCCAACGACGGCTTGCGTAACCAGTTCGGCAAGCGGCGCCTGCACGAGGTGGTCGCGGGTGAGCGTGAGAAGCTGATGTCCGATCTCACAGCCGAGTTGAATGCGGCGGCGCAGCAGACCCTGGGTATCGAAGTGATCGATGTGCGTGTGAAGAAGATCGATCTTCCCGACGAGGTCAGCGACGCGGTGTTCAACCGCATGTCTGCCGAACGCGAGAAGCTGGCGCGGGAGTATCGTTCGCAGGGCAAGGAGGAGGCGGAGAAGATCCGTGCCGATGCCGACCGTCAGGTCACGATCATCGAAGCCGAGGCGTATCGCGACGCGGAGCTTGCGCGTGGTGAAGGCGATGCCGAAGCGGCGGCGGTCTATGCGGCGGCGTATTCCAGGGACCCCGAGTTCTACGCGTTCACACGCAGTCTGAAAGCCTACGAAAACGCTTTCAATGGCACCCAGGATCTGATGGTGCTCGATCCGCGCAGTGACTTTTTTCGTTATCTGAAGGAATCGCACGGCAAGCGCTAGCCCGGACTCGATGGCACTGGCCTTTGTGATAGGATGCGCCGCGCCCGCCGGGGCGCAGTCTGCATCGACCTGAGCGGATCCATCCCCGGATGTGGCACGATTTTGCAATAGCCTGCTGTCTGGTACTCGTGATCGAAGGGATCATGCCCTTTCTGTCGCCGTCGGCATGGCGCTCGATGCTGCTCGCCGTGGCGCAGATCGACGACCGCCGCCTGCGTATCGCAGGGTTGTGTGCGATGCTTTGCGGCACGGTGCTGTTATACCTGATCAACTGAAGCTACGGTCGCAGGAATCGCGATGAGCACGTTCGACACGCCTGCCGGCGAAGAGCGCTGGCTGTTGCCCGAGGGGGTCGAGGAGTTGCTTCCGGCCCAGGCGGCGCGTGTCGAGCGTCTGCGCCGCGAATTGCTGGACCTCTTCGCGCGCTGGGGTTATGAACTCGTGATCCCGCCGCTGATCGAGTTCACCGACTCGCTGCTCATCGGGCTCGGCAAGGATCTCGACCTGCAGACGTTTACGCTTACCGACCAGCTCTCCGGCCGCCTGCTCGGGGTGCGCTCCGACATCACCGCGCAGACGGCGCGTATCGATGCGCACAGCCTGCGCCGCGAAGGGCCGGTGCGGCTGTGTTATGCGGGCAGCGTGCTGCACACACGGCGGCGTTCGCCGTTTGCCTCGCGCTCGCCGATCCAGCTCGGTGCCGAACTCTATGGTGACGCGAGCGCCGAATCCGATCTCGAGGTCGTCTGCCTGATGCTCGAGACCCTGCGCCGCCTCGGTGTGCGCGAGGTCACACTCGATCTTGGTCACGTGGGAATTTTCCGTGAGCTGATGCGGGAGCTGGCGTTGCCGCGCATGGTGCGCGAGGCGCTGTTCGATGCATTGCAGTACAAATCGGTACCT
>DAOLKH010000392.1:0-2289 GCA_035331685.1 Pseudomonadales bacterium | reverse complement strand
CAGGTGCTGCCGGTACTGAAGGATCTGAAACTGCTCGACGACCTGGAAACACGGGTCAACCTGCACGGCGGTGCGATTGCGCTTGGGCACCCGTTCGGCTGTTCGGGGGCGCGTATCATGGCGACCCTGATCAATGTGATGGAGCAGCGTGACATGACGCTGGGGCTGGCGACGATGTGCATCGGCCTGGGGCAGGGCATCGCGACCGTGATCGAGCGCGTCTGACACGAGGGGGAAGGAACAACAGGTGGCGCGAGTGAATGCAGAACGCAGGCAGCACCGGTGGACGCCAGGCGAGCGCTGGCTGTTGGCGGCGAGTCATGCCTCGGTGAGCGTCGCGCTGTTGCTGATCGCACTCAAGTGCTGGGCCTGGCTGGTCAGCGGTTCGGCCAGCATGCTGGGCTCGCTGATCGATTCGGTAATGGACTCGATGGCCTCGCTGGTGTCGATGCTTGCCGTGCGCTACTCGCTGAGGCCGGCCGATGCGGATCATGGCTTTGGTCATGGCAAGGCGGAACCGCTGGCCGCGCTGGCACAGTCTGCCTTCATCCTCGGTTCGGCGTTGCTGCTGCTGCTGTACTGTGTCGAGCGCCTGTTGCGGGTGGAAGAGGAGCCGATGACGCACACCGGAATCGCGCTTCTGGTCTGCGTCGTGGCGATCTTCTGCACGCTGGGTCTGGTCACACTGCAGTCGCACGCGATCCGCCTGACCGGATCGGCAGCGATCCGTGCCGATCGCCTGCACTATCAGTCCGATCTGCTGATGAACGTGGTGGTGATCGTCTCGCTGGTCTGCGCGCGTTACGGTTATGGCCGAGTCGATATCGTGATGGGCGTGCTGATTGCACTGCTGATCGGCAGTGGCGCCGTGCAGATCGGTCGTGAAGCGCTCAATCTGTTGATGGACAAGGCGTTGCCGGACGAGGTCGTTGCACGGATCCGCAGCGTGGCTCTCTCCATTCCCGGCGTGCTCGGACTGCACGACCTGCGTACCCGACGCTCCGGGTTACGCTACTGCATCCAGTGTCACGTCGAAATTGCCGATCACACCACGTTGCTGGAGGCCCATGCGATCGCGGATGCGGTCGAAGAACGTCTGGAGGCCGAGTTTCCAGGAGCAGACGTGATCATTCACCAGGATCCGCGCCCTCTGGTGGCGCAGACCGGCGATTCTCGGCCAGTACGTTGATGTGAGATGATCCATATAACAATTTGTTACAATGATCTTATGATGATTTACATCAGCCACGGTGGCGGCAAGCGAGAGTGGCGGAACTGGTAGACGCGCTGGATTTAGGTTCCAGTGCCTTCGGGCGTGCGGGTTCGAGTCCCGCCTTTCGCACCACCGATCACGGCAGGCGTGCCGCACCATGCGGCGCAGGTCTTCGTATGGCCGTTGATCCGGTGCCGGCCAGCCGTCAATCTACCGTTGGTTGGTCTGTCGTTTGGTTTGTCGTTGGTCTCTCGAAATGCATCGGTGCGTGCTAGAATGCGCGCCCTTCCGACGGCTGCTGCCGGTGAGCGCGCGCGTCGTACAGATCAAACGTCCACAGTTTCCGAGTGAGGTCGAAGATGCAGGTTTCCGTTGAAATTACGTCGGGTCTGGGCCGACGCCTGACGATCGGTGTGCCGGCAGAGCGCGTCGAGGCAGAAGTGGCGGCGCGACTGGAGAAGGCGGCAAGGTCGGTGCGGCTGAAGGGGTTCCGTCCGGGCAAGGTGCCACTGAAGGTCGTGCAGCAGCGGTTCGGACTTGGGGTGCGCCAGGAAGTTCTGGGCGAGGTCATGAGCCAGACGTTCTACGAAGCCGTGCGCCAGGAGGATCTGAAGCCGGCCGGACAACCGATGATCGAGCCGCGTTCGATTGAGACCGGACGTGATCTGGAATTCACGGCGACGTTTGAAGTGTACCCGGAAATCGATCTGGTCGACTTCGCGAAACTCGCGATCGACCGGCCCGTGGCGCAGGTGGGAGATGCCGACATCGACCGCATGATCGAGGTGCTGCGCAACCAGCAGGCCGCGTGGACGGTCGTCGAGCGCGCGGCGTCGGCGGGCGATCGGGTGAATATCGACTATACGGGGCGTCGCGACGGTGTCGCCTTCGACGGTGGCAGTGCGCAGGGGGGCGATCTGCTTCTTGGTTCCAATCGCATGATTCCGGGGTTCGAGAGCGGAATCGAGGGAATGAGCCCCGGCGAGACGCGTGAGCTGCAACTGCGCTTTCCCGAGGAATACCACGCCGAAGACCTGAAGGGCGCAGAAGTCGTGTTCGAGGTGCGCCTGAACAGC
>DAOLKH010000391.1:0-2291 GCA_035331685.1 Pseudomonadales bacterium | reverse complement strand
GTGTTCCTCTGCACAGGCGTTGCAGCTCGACCCGAGCGTGACGTACAGCCAGCCATCGGGGCCCATGCGCACGGTGCGCGACCAGTGGTTGCCACCGGAGGGCAGTCCCGTGAGGATATGACGGTACTCGCCGGTCAGGCGACCCGTTGCCGCGTCGAAGCCGACCCGGCCAATCGCACTGCCTTCGGCCACGTACAGCCAGTCGCCGGCGATGTCGATCCCGTGCGGGCGATCGAGTCCGTCGAGCAGCACGCGGCGTGCGTCGGGGTGTCCGTCACCGTCCTCGTCGCGCGCGAGCAACACGATCCGGCCCGCGCGTGGCTGTGACAGCAACAGGTCGCCGCCGGACGTCGCCCGCAGGAAGCGGGCCATCGGCAGCGCGTCCGCGTAGAGCGTGATGCTCCAGCCGGCGGGCACGCGCAGCCGGCGCTGCACGGTCGCGTCTGCGGCAACCGGACCACCGCGGCCGGTTGCGGCATGGAACAGCAGACGCCAGTCGGTGACCTCGAGCTCGCGCAGGCTGCTGAACAGCAGCGCGGCTGCAGCCAACAGCAGCACGATGACCACGAGCGAGATCAGGCGCAGCGGACGGGACATGGTCAGGGGTTCCGGGTCGACGCAGGGAGGTCAGGATACTTTGCTATAGTGCAGCGCACCAACCGGTGCGGAAATCACTCCATGACGACGGCAGGACAGAAGGAACTCGCGCTGTTGCTCGGCATGACGATCGTGCTGCTGGCGGTTACCGGCTACAGGCCGTTCGACCAGCTCACCTGGTTCCTCGAAGTGTTTCCGGTGCTGGCTGCGATCGTGATCCTGGCTGCGACACGTGCCGCGTTTCCGCTGACGCGACTCGTCTACTGGCTGATCTTCGCGCAGGCGACGATCCTGATGATCGGTGGACACTACACGTACGCGCGTGTTCCGCTCGGCTTCTGGGTACAGGATCTGTTCGATCTGGGGCGCAATCACTACGACCGGCTCGGCCATATAGCGCAGGGAGTGACTCCCGCGATGATCGCACGCGAAGTGCTGCTGCGGCGCTCGCCGCTGGTGCACGGCAAGTGGCTGTTCTTCCTCGTGGTGTGTGTCTGCGCGTTCATCACCGTCAGCTACGAGTTCATCGAGTGGTGGGCGGCGCTGATTGCCGAGGGCGCCTCGATGGAGTTCCTTGGCACCCAGGGCGACGTATGGGATACGCAGTGGGACATGTTTCTTGCGATCTGCGGCGCGATCGCGGGGCAGTTGCTGCTGGCGCGCGTGCAGGACCGCCAGCTCGGCTCCTGAGGCGATCGACTTCTACAGCGTGTCGAGCGCGCGTTCCAATGTGGTGACGGTGCGATCCACGTCCTTCAGCTTGTCGAGTCCGAACAGCCCGATGCGAAACGAGCGGAAATCCGCGGGTTCCCCGCACTGCAGCGGCACGCCGGCTGCCGTCTGCAGTCCCGCCTGGCGGAAGCGGCTGCCGTCGTGGATTCCGGGATCGCTGGTGTGGCAGACGACCACGCCGGGAGCACCGAATCCTTCGGCGGCCACGCTCGGGAATCCGCGTGTGGCGAGCAGCGCACGTACGCGATCACCGAGTCGCTGTTGCGCGGCCTGTGCCGCGTCGAGTCCGAAATCGAAGGTTTCGGTGATCGCTGCACGCAGCATGCGCAGCCCGTCGGTCGGCATCGTCGCGTGGTACGCGTGACCACCTTTCTCGTAGCTTTCCATGATGCCAAGCCAGCGCTTCAGGTCGGCGGCGAAGCTGCTGCTGGTGGTCTCGTCGATCCGCCGCCGCGCTTCCTCACCCAGCATCACCAGCCCGGCACACGGGGTCGCACTCCAGCCCTTCTGCGGTGCGCTGATCAGTACGTCGACGCCGCTGGCGCGCATATCGACCCAGATCGCACCGGAAGCGATGCAGTCGAGCACGAACAGGCTGCCGACATCGTGGGTGACCTCGGCGATCGTGGCTATCCACTCCTGCGGCAGGATCATCCCCGAGGCGGTTTCCACATGCGGTGCGAACACGATGCCCGGGCGCTCGCTGCGGATCGTCGTCACGATCTGCTCGAGCGGCGCCGGCGCGAACGGCGCCTGACTGCCGGCGTGCAGTGCGCGTGCGCTCAGCACGGTTGATGTTGCCGCGATCGAGCCGGCGTCGAGAATCTGGGTCCAGCGGTAGCTGAAGAAACCGTTGCGCACGATCAGCACGTGCCGGTCCGCTGCGAACTGGCGCGCGACCGCCTCCATCGCAAAGGTGCCGCCGCCGGGGACTATCGCCACCGCATGGGCGTTGTAGGCCC
>DAOLKH010000390.1:0-2308 GCA_035331685.1 Pseudomonadales bacterium | reverse complement strand
GTTCGGGGCTCGGACTGTTTGCGAACCTGCGCCCGGCGATCCTCTATCCGCAGCTTGCGGCTGCGTCGGCGCTGAAGGCGGAAGTCGTGGCAGGGCTGGACATCCTGATCGTGCGCGAGTTGACCGGCGGGATCTATTTCGGCGAACCGCGCGGGATCCGTACGCTGCCGAACGGCGAGCGTCAGGGATTCAACACCGATGTGTACAGCGAATCCGAGATCCGCCGGATCGGACGGCTGGCCTTTGAACTGGCGCGCAAGCGCGGCAGTCGCGTGTGCTCGGTGGACAAGGCGAACGTGCTCGAGGTCACGGTGCTGTGGCGCGAGGTGATGGAGCAGCTCGCTCCCGAGTTCCCCGACGTGGAGCTGTCGCACATGTACGTCGACAACGCGGCGATGCAACTGGTGCGCGCACCGCGTCAGTTCGACGTGATCGTGACCGGCAATCTGTTCGGCGACATCCTGTCCGATGCTGCCGCGATGCTGACCGGCTCGATCGGCATGTTGCCGTCGGCGTCGCTGGATGCCTCCGGCAAGGGAATGTACGAACCGGTGCATGGATCGGCGCCGGATATCGCGGGCCAGGGCAAGGCGAATCCGTTGGCCGCGGTGCTGTCGGTCGCGATGATGCTCCGCTACACCTTCGCTCACGCTGCGGCCGCGGATGCGATCGAGACGGCGGTGGGGCGAGTGCTCGACGCGGGGCTGCGCACGGGCGACATCATGTCGCCGGGGTGCCGGCAGGTGGATACGGTGGGGATGGGCGATGCGCTGTGCGCAGCGCTGCTCCAGGACTGATCGGGAATTTCCAGGGGGAGGGTGGCAACGATGGGCAGGACTTTTGATGTGGCGGTTGTGGGGGCGACGGGCGCGGTCGGCGAGTGCATGCTCGAGATTCTTGCGGCGCGCAAGTTTCCGATCGGGAAGGTGTACGCGCTCGCGAGCGAGCGCTCGATCGGGCGCACCGTAAGGTTCGGGCGCCAGGAACTCGAAGTCGAGAACCTGGCCGATTTCGACTTCGGCAAGGTCCAGATCGGGCTGTTTTCGCCGGGTGCCAGCGTGTCGGCGATCTACGCGCCGAAGGCGGGCGAGGCGGGCTGCGTGGTGATCGACAACACCTCGCAGTTCCGTTACGACGACGACGTTCCGCTGGTCATACCGGAAGTGAACGAACACGCGATCGCGCAGTATCGCAACCGCAACATCATCGCGAACCCGAACTGCAGCACCATCCAGATGCTGGTGGCACTGAAGCCGATCTACGACGCAGTGGGCATCGAACGGATCAACGTCGCCACGTACCAGGCAGTCTCGGGTACCGGCAAGGACGCGATCGAGGAACTCGCGACGCAGACGGCGAACCTGCTGAACGGACGCCCGGTGGAGCCGAAGGTCTACCCGAAGCAGATCGCGTTCAACGTGCTGCCGCACATCGATTCCTTCCAGGACAACGGGTATACGAAGGAAGAAATGAAGATGGTCTGGGAGACGCGCAAGATCATGGGTGACGATTCGATCCAGGTGAATCCCACCTGCGTGCGGGTCCCGGTGTTCTACGGACACTCCGAGGCGGTGCACATCGAGACCCGCGACAGGATCAGCGCCGCCGAGGCACAACGCCTGCTGGCCGCGGCTCCCGGCGTGGTGCTGCTCGACGAACGCAAGCCGGGCGGATACCCGACTCCGGTGGGGGATGCGAGTGGACAGGATCCGGTCTATGTGGGACGGGTGCGCGAGGATATCTCGCACCCGCGCGGACTGAACCTGTGGGTGGTGTCCGACAATCTGCGCAAAGGAGCCGCACTCAACAGCATCCAGATCGCGGAATCCTTGATAGAACGCTATTTGTGACCAATACTCGAAGCCGCTATCGGCTTTTGGGGGAGTCACGCGCCGGCAGCATTCCCGGAGCGCTCGGATAAAGGATCCTCGATGATAAGGAAGCAGGCAGCATCCGCAATTCTCGCGGCCGTCGCGTTGCAGGCGTCGTTTGCGCACGGGCTGGGGCTCGGCGACATCGCGTTGCGCTCGGCGCTCGATCAACCACTCGATGCCCGTATCCGGCTGCGCGGCGTCGGGGATCTGAGTCCGGCGCAGATTTTCGTGCGCCTCGGCTCCGACAAGGATTTCGATCAGGCGGGTGTCGACCGTGTGCAGTTCCTCTCCGAGCTGCGCTTCGAGGTCAGCATCGACGGCAACGGCGACGGGGTGGTGCATGTAACCAGCAATCGCCCCGTGCGTGAACCCTATCTCGACTTCATCGTGGAGGCGCGCTGGCCGACCGGTCGCGTACTGCGCGAATACACTGT
>DAOLKH010000389.1:0-2331 GCA_035331685.1 Pseudomonadales bacterium | reverse complement strand
GTGTTCGAAGCGATGTGGGCCGGCGAAGGCGAACCGGACGCAATCATCACCGCACGTGGACTGCGCCAGCTCGCCGACAGTGGCGCGATCGAGACGATGGTCGACGCGGTGCTCGCGGCGAATGCCGCCCAGGTCGAACGCTATCGCGCCACTGAAGCGGACAAGCGCGTGAAGATGTTCGGTTTCTTCGTCGGACAGGTGATGCGCGAGAGCAAGGGCAAGGCCAACCCGCAACAGGTGAACGAACTGCTGCGACAGAAGCTCGACGGAGAATGACCGCGATGCTGCGCAAGGAAAAGAAAAAGGTTGTCGACGAGGTGTGGACCGACGAGCGGATCCGCCGCTTCCTGCACCTGCTGCCGCCGGCGGGAGTCGACTGCGACTTCCACCGCCTGCGCCGTGCCTATCAGGCGATGCGCCCGGAGGATTTCGAGGACTTCATCGCGCTCTTCGTCGCCGAGGGTGGCCGGCTGGATGCCCTCGGCCCGGAAGGGCAGACGCTGCTCGATGAACTCGCGCGCCACCGCCACGGCGAGCCCTTCGCCGCGATCCTGCGCCAGGCATCCCACCCGTAGGTCGGGTTTCAACCCGACACGACCAACCGCAAGTCGGGTTGAAACCCGACCTACCGGCGACGATGGGCTGCCAGCAGCTCCGCCCCGGGGTGTACGCAGGCGAGCTTCTGCCCCAGCAGCGCCTCGATCGCCGGCAACAGGAACGCATCATCCTCGCAGGCAAAGCTGATCGAGGTACCGCTGGCGCCGGCGCGGCCGGTACGTCCGATGCGGTGCACGTAGTCGTCGGGGTCTTCAGGCAGCGTGTAGTTGACGACGTGCGTGACGCCCTCGACGTGGATGCCACGTCCTGCCACGTCGGTGGCAACCAGCACCCGATAGTGCCCCTCGCGGAACGCCTCGAGCGTTTTCACGCGCTTTGGCTGTGCGACCTCGCCCGACAGGATGCCGCAACTGATACCGGCACGCTCGAGACGCTCGTGCAGGCGGCGCACCTGGTCGCGACGGTTGGCGAACACCATCACACTGAGCGCTTCGGGTTGTTGCAGGAGATTCAGCAGCAGGTCGAGCTTGCGACCCGCCTCGACCAGATAGACGATCTGCTCGACATCCTTCGAAGCCACGCTCTCGGGTTCGATCTCGACCCGCACCGGATTGTGCGTCCACTGATCCGACAGGCTCACGACCTCTTCGGTGAAGGTGGCACTGAAGAACATCGTCTGGCGATGTGTCTTCGGTGGCGTCTGGCGCACGATGCGGCGCACCTGCGGGATGAAGCCCATGTCGAGCATGCGATCCGCCTCGTCGATCACCAGCAGTTCGATGCGATCGAGGTGAATCTGGCGCTGGCTGTGGAAATCCATCAGCCGCCCGGGTGTCGCGACCAGAATATCGACCAGACGGCTCTCGAGCTGCTGGCGCTGGCGATCGTAGTCGACCCCACCGATCAGGGTGACGATATGGAGATCCGTGTGACGTGCCAGATCCGCTGCATCCCTGGCGATCTGCAGCACCAGTTCACGTGTCGGGGCGATCACCAGCGCACGCGGCTCACCGACGTAGCACGGCTCCTCCGCTGGCGTGCCCAGCAGGTCGCTCAGGATCGTGAGCAGGAACGCCGCCGTCTTGCCGGTACCGGTCTGCGCCTTGCCGATGCAGTCGTGCCCGAGCAGCGTGTACGGCAACACCTCCTGCTGGATCGGCGTACAGCGCACGAAGCCCAGGTCGTCGACCGCTCGCAGCAGCGGCTCCGGCAGCCCGAGCTCACGGAAACTCACGGTGGGTCCGGGGGCGGTGGCGCCCGCCGCGTCGGTCTGTTCCTGCATTCTGCCTGTCCATCTCGGAGCCGGTCGGCGAGCTTAACGGCAGCTCCGGTCTCACCGCAATCGCACGAACTGCGGTCTCCGGGTTATTACCGCTGGCGAGCAGCACTGCTGCCCATATAGAATCCCGCCGCAAGGGAATCCCGTACTGCGGGGAACGCCACATCGTCGGCGAAGGAAGCAAGGCTGCCCGTTTCATGACGCTCGTTTCCGCACCTCGCGCGCCGCGCGTCCTTCTCACCGCCGACGATCCGCTGGAAACACACCTGCTGCGCAGCCTGTTGCGCGCACTGCCGGATCCGCGACCGGAACTGGTGGTCGCCGAAGCCGGAACTTCCGTGTGGAACGCCGCACTCGCGCACTGTGACGTCTGTTTCCTGTCCTTCAGTTGCGGCGTGGGGCTGCTTGCCACCACGCTGGCGACGATAAGGACGAGCGCGCCCGGACTGCGCATCGTCGGCATGCTGGGTGCCCAGGCACGCTTCGGCGATCGC
>DAOLKH010000388.1:0-2341 GCA_035331685.1 Pseudomonadales bacterium | reverse complement strand
GGGTCCGGTCCTTGCACAGTACGGCGAACCACGCACCTACGGGTTGGACGTCACCTGGGAGTTCTGATTGATAACGGCGCAACGCCGTTGCTGTTCATGAGGGCCCTGCGGGGCCCTCTTTCATTTGATCGCGGAAACCGCTCGGCGTGGTGCCGGTCCAGCCACGAAAGGAGCGGATGAACGAACTTGCCTCGGTAAACCCCAGTCGCTCGCTGATCGCGGCGATGCTGAAATCGCTGTTCTCCAGCAAATGGATCGCCTCGTCGCGACGCGACTCATCCTTCAGACGCTGATAGCTGGTGCGTTCGTTCATGAGCCGGCGTCGCAGGCTCGACGGCGACATTCCGAGGCGCGCCGCGATCTGCTCGAAGCCGGGCACTCCGTCGGCAAACTTGTTGCCGAGCAGCGAGCGTATTGCCGCACTGGTACTCGGAGGCCTGCAGTCCATCTGCATCAACTGATGAGGCCCGTTGCGCAACATGTCTTCCAATGAAGTGGCATCGTGCACCAGACGATGCTCCAGCATGTGTGCGGAAAACTCGAGGAACGAATTGCCTTCCACCGCTGTCACCGGGCAATCGAACTGCCGTTCCAGTTTTTCGCGGTAGCGCTCTCCCAGCGCCGGCACCCCAACGCCGACCGCATGCAGATCCAGCGAACGCCCGATCAGCCAGCCACAGAATGCGTGCCAGACCGTCAACCCCGAACCGCGCCCGACCACCAGTGGCCAGATCGTCCCCTGCATCGCACGCGGCACGAAACGATTCTGCGCATCGAGCAGCCGGTATTGATACACCAGGCGTACCAGCTCGCCATGCTGCTCGAGCGTGATGCGATCACCCTTGATCTGCAGCGATACCACACTTTCGAAGTCCGCCGCCCGCGCAAGCGCCTCACCCAGCGTGCGACAGGAAACGATACAGAAGGCCATCAGCCGAAACGGTTTGCCGCCGATTCCGGCACCCCACGGCAGGCCAGGTTCGCTCGACTGCAGACGCCGTACGGTCTCGTTGTAGAGCCGCGCGTAGTGAAGGCGCGGCAACCGATCGTCGGCTGGCGCAATGGTGATCGTCGCCCGATCGAGTCCGATTGCCGCCGCGACGGTGGTACTGTCGATGCCCTGTTCGTCCAGGTAATCGAACAGCCGCAGAAACTTCGCGACCGGTACACCAGCCGCCTCGGGGCCCACCGCTGTGCTCATGTTCGGCGTCACGCACGCCTCGTCGTTTCCGGATGAAGTCTCATTGAAAACCAGGCCTTCCTTTTTCTCAAGCGCGCGGGCTAGGCTACGCGCCGCACGAAACGGAGCCGACGATGGCCGAGATTTCACTCCCCGCCCTGCTCCTGCTGCTCGCGACCGGCTACGTCGCCGGCGTGATCAACACACTCGCGGGCGGCGGCTCGAACCTGACGCTGCCCGCGCTGATGGTTCTGGGCTTGCCGGCCGACGTGGCGAACGCAACCAACCGCGTGGGTGTGCTGCTGCAGTCCGTTGCGGGTGTGCACGGCTTTCACCGCTACGGAAAGCTTGCATGGCACGACGCCGGCGCCGTGTTGCTGCCCACACTGCTGGGTGGTCTCGTCGGTGCGATCGTGGCGACGGCATTGCCCGTCGCACTCCTGAAACCGCTGCTGCTCACCGCGATGGTCGGCATGTCGCTGCTGATCCTGGTGCGACCGGCAACCGTGGCGCCGCCCGAGGGAACGGAACCGCTGCCGCTGCGTGGACGGCCCGGCGCCTGGGTCGCGCTGTTCGCCACCGGCATCTACGGTGGCTTCGTGCAGGCGGGCGTGGGTTTCGTGCTGATCGCCGCGCTCGCCGGCACCTTGCGCTACGACCTCGTCCGCAGCAATGCGTTGAAGATGTTGTGCACTGGCGCCTTCACGCTGGTCGCGCTGCTGGTGTTCATCGGCAACGGCCTCGTGGCCTGGCTGCCGGGGCTGGCACTCGGCGCGAGCACGATGCTCGGTGCCACCCACGGCGTGCACCTTGCAATCCGGGTGCGCCAGCAGACACTGAAATGGTTTCTGTTCCTGATGACACTGTGCGCCAGCATTGCGGCGATGTGGCACTGAGCAGCCCACGACTGCCCTGAACGCCGGCACGCGAGCACCGTCCGCGACAAAACCTGCGCGGACAGCTCTCTCGCCTGCCGGTGAAAGGGGCGCTGGCGCACCCCGTCCGATCAGAACGCCGCGATCCCCGTCTGCGCACGACCGAGAATCAACGCGTGCACATCGTGCGTGCCTTCGTAGGTGTTCACGGTCTCCAGATTCGCCATATGCCGGAACACGGGGTATTCGTCCGAGATCCCGTTGCCGCCGTGCATGTCGCGCGCCA
>DAOLKH010000387.1:0-2348 GCA_035331685.1 Pseudomonadales bacterium | reverse complement strand
TTCGGCGAGGCGCGTGGTCCGTACCGTGGGGGTGTCAGTCCCGAACAGGCGCGTGCAAACCCGGCCTACCGCGTGTTGACAGTGGATGAGGCGATCGCGCTCGGTGAACGGCTCGGCTCGCGCGGGCTGCTGCTGCTGAACCCGCTGATGGGAGGCATCCCGATCCACGAGGCGTGGCGGATGCTGCGTCTGTTCGAAACGCGGGTGTTGCCGTATCTGCCGTGAGTGAATTCAATTCGAAGAAGGTCATGCCGCATGAGCAATGAGTCGGAGCGCACGCAGACGGCAGCACTGCAGTTGCGGGCGGCGTGGGATCGTCTGGTCGAACAGCTCGTCGAGACGCGCGAGGCGATCGACGATCCGCAGCGCTGGCCGCCGCCTCCGAGCGAACGCAACCTTGCCGAAGGTTATCGCTACGTGCTGGGTTTTCTGTATGGTTCTCTGGCTCGTACTCTGGGTCCCACGCCCGAGTTTCCGTACTTCATACGCGCGATCCAGCCACTGAACCGCTCGACGATCGATAATGCCGATGCGATCTATCTCGCGGCGCCGATCGACGGCAACCACAGCTACGTGATTCGTGGTCGTGCCGCCGATACCCGGCACTGGCGGGGTGAGTCTGCCGTCAGTGGTGTGCGCAAGGCTCCGCATTACGTGATCTTCGAGGCGTCGAGTGGTTATTCCGGTGATACCGGCAACATCGCCGAGTTGCGCCCGGGCACGCGCGCGAATTGCGCGGTGCTCGACAGCCCGAAGCTGCAGGTCGAGCAGGATGGAAGCTTCGAGATCCTGCTTGCGCCGGAGCGCCCCGCAGGGCACACCGGCAACTTCATGCACACGCGCACCGAACGCAGCCGAACGCTGCCCGACGGTAGCACGCAGAAGCAGGTGTACGTGGCGCAGTTCGTGGTGTTGCGCGAACTTTTCTGCGACTGGGAGCACGAGGACCTGCTCGATCTGTTCATCTACCGCAGTGATCGGCTCGGACGTCCGATGCCGGCGTATACGCCTGCGGACGCAGTACGCCAGATGGAGGAGATCGGGCGGCTGACGCGCAACCAGGTGCACTTCTGGAACGAGTTCTACGCCGTGACCTGCGAGGCCTACGGTGACATGAACGGCGATGGCCAGTGCTTCATGCCGCGCAACGATTTCAACAAACCGAATGCGGCGTCGCTGGCGACTGCCGGCGGCATGGCAACCAATATCTACAGTGGCGGTATTTTCGAACTGGCAGCAGACGAGGCGATGATCGTCGAACTGCATCAACCGATCGAGCCGGACTATATCGGCTTCAGCCTTGGCAACATGTGGGGCGAGTCGCTCGACTTTGCGAACTGCCAGAGCAGTCTGAACGGCGTGCAGGCGCACCGCGACAGCGACAATGTGATCCGCTATGTGATCGCACACGAGGATCCCGGTGTTGCCAACTGGGTGGATACGACGGGGCATCCGGAGGGTTATATGACGGTGCGCTGGGCCTATTCGGTGCGTCCGCAGCAAGATCTGCCATGGGCAAGTGCGAAGAAGGTCCGGTTCGGCGAGATCATGCAGCATCTGCCGGCCGGGACGGTTCGTGTCACGGCCGAGGAGCGGCGATGCCAGATAGCGATCCGTCAGGAACATGTACAACGGCGTTATCGCCAGCACTGACATCGATTTGTAAAAGGGGAGCAAAGGACATGGTGGGGAGACTCGCAGGCAAGGTAGTCATAGTCACCGGTGCCAGTCGCGGTATCGGCGCAGGGATCGCGAAGCGCTTCGCGGCAGAGGGCGCCCGAGTGGCGCTGGTGGCGCGCACGGTGGAAGAGGGCGACAGCAGGCTCCCCGGCTCGCTGAACGAGGTTGCGGCGTGGATCCGTGCGCATGGTGGTGAGTGCGTGTGTATTGCAGCCGACATCTCCAGCGAGGAAGATCGCAAGCGCATAGTGCCGCAGACGGTCGCGGCCTTTGGTGGTGTCGATGTGCTGGTCAACAACGCTGCCTGGGGACGCTATGTTCCGGCGCACCAGCAGGATATGCGCAACCTGCGTCTCGCGTGGGAAATCAACGTGGTGACACCGCTCGATCTCACGCAACAGTGTCTGGAGACGATGAAGGCGCGCGGCGGTGGCTGGGTGGTGAACCTCTCGAGCGCGACTGCTGACCTGCCGCATCCCGCGCCGTATGATTTCAACGAACGCTATATCGGCTTCAACCTGAAGATGGGACCGACGGTTTACGGATCGACCAAGGCTGCCCTGCAGCGGCTCACTGCCGGATTGGCGGTCGAACTTGCACCGTACAATATCGCGGTCAATACGCTGGCGCCGGTCGAGGCGGTCGCCAGCGAAGGCGCGGTCGAGCTT
>DAOLKH010000386.1:0-2353 GCA_035331685.1 Pseudomonadales bacterium | reverse complement strand
CCATGGAGCACCCGAATGAGCATCGAGCGTACCCTTTCCATCATCAAGCCTGACGCGGTGGCGAAGAACGTCGTCGGTGAGATCCTGTCGCGTTTCGAGCGCAGCGGGCTGCGTGTCGTCGCGGTGAAGATGCTGCGCCTCAGCGAGGCCGATGCGGGTGGTTTCTACGCCGAGCACAAGGGGCGGCCGTTCTACCCGGCACTGATCGGGTTCATGACTTCTGGCCCGGTGCTGGTGCAGGTGCTCGAGGGCGAGAATGCAATTGCGCGCAACCGGGAACTGATGGGTGCAACCAATCCGAAGGAAGCGGCAGCCGGAACGATTCGTGCCGATTTCGCGTCCTCGATCGACGCCAACGCGGTGCATGGCTCCGACTCGCCGACCTCGGCGGCACGCGAGATTGCGTATTTCTTCGCTGCCACCGAACTCTGCGAGCGTCCCTGAGGACCGATCCGCACGCATGATGGAAAACGCCGCCCTGATCGCCAGCGACACGGCACCGGCACGGGTCAACCTGCTGGGGATGCCGCGCGCACGACTCGAGCAGTTCATGGTCTCGCTCGGCGAGAAGCCGTGGCGTGCACAACAGTTGTTCAAGTGGATCTACCATCAGGGCGTCGACGATTTCGCGCACATGACCGATATCAGCCGTGCGTTGCGCGATCGGCTCGCTGCCTGTGCCGAAGTGCGGGCACCGCAGGTGGCCGAGGAACATGTTTCGGCGGACGGCACACGCAAGTGGCTGATCCGCGTCGATGGCGGTGGTTCCGTCGAGACGGTGTTCATCCCCGAGCAGGGACGTGGCACTCTGTGCGTATCCTCGCAGGTGGGTTGCGCGCTGGACTGCAGCTTCTGCTCCACTGGCAAGCAGGGGTTTCAGCGCGACCTGAGCGCGGCGGAGATCATCGGCCAGGTCTGGATCGCGGCCAGGACATTCGGTCTGCCGAAGCGTGGCGGGCAGCGCTGCATCACCAATGTGGTCCTGATGGGCATGGGCGAGCCTCTGCTAAACTTCGACAACGTCGTCGCGGCGATGGATCTGATGATGGATGACTTCGCGTACGGGATATCCAAGCGGCGGGTGACCCTGAGCACCGCCGGCGTGGTTCCTGCGCTGGATCGGCTGGCGTCGCTCAGCGAAGCGTCGCTGGCAATTTCGCTGCACGCACCGAACGATGCGCTGCGCGATCGCCTGATGCCGGTGAATCGCCGCTATCCGATCCGCATGTTGCTTGATTCGGCACGTCGCTACATGGATGCACAACCCGATGCAAAGCGCGTCGTGACCGTCGAGTACACCTTGATCAAGGGCGTCAATGACAGTGTCGAGCTGGCTCGGGAACTGGCCGAACTGCTGCGCGACTTTCCGTGCAAGATCAATCTGATTCCGTTCAACCCGTTTTCGCAGTCGGCCTACGAAAGGCCGAGCCGCAACGCGGTCAGCCGCTTCTGGAACGTGCTGAACGATGCCGGTCACCGCGTGACCGTGCGTACCACGCGCGGTGACGACATCGACGCCGCCTGTGGCCAGTTGGTCGGACGGGTGCAGGACCGCACCAGGCGCTCGGCACGCCACCGCGGCGCGGTGCCGGCGAGTTCGTACGAGGTTCACGCATGATTGCTGCCGTATTGCGACGCTTGGGTGCCTCGATGCTGCTTGCGGGGTTCGTGCTGCTCTGTGGGTGCACGACGACCACGATCACCGGCTCCACGTTCAAGGCCGACAAGGAAGCGGAGATCCAGCGGCGTGTCGAAGCCGCGACGGCCTATCTCGAGAAGGGCAATACGGAGCAGGCGATAGTGCACCTGCGGCGTGCGCTCGAACTCGACCCGCGCTCGGCGCCAGTGCATGACACGCTGGCACAGGTGTTCTGGCGCACCGGTGAATACGAACTGGCCAGCGAGCATTTCCGGCGTGCGATCTCGGGCGATCCGAAATTCTCGCGCGCGCGCAACAACTACGCGGCATTTCTCTACGAGCGCGGTGACACGCGTGGTGCGATCCGCGAACTCGAGCACGTGGTGGCCGATACGCTCTACGAATCGCGTGCGACCGCATTCGCGAACCTCGGCCGGGCCTACAACAAGGTCGGCGAAACCGTGCGAGCGGAGGAAATGTTGCAGCGTGCACTCAGGATGGACGCCCGCCAGTGGCCGGCAATGCTGGAGTTGGCACTCATCGAGCACGATCGTGGCAACGATGCCACGGCGACGCGTTACTACGACCAGTTCCGTGCCGCGGCGCCACGCCAGTCGCCGCGCAGTCTGCTGCTTGGCATCCACCTCGCACGCTCGACGGGCGATCGTGATGCCGAGGCGAGCTACGCGCTGCAGTTGCGCAACATGTATCCCG
>DAOLKH010000385.1:0-2361 GCA_035331685.1 Pseudomonadales bacterium | reverse complement strand
GTCGCTGCCGCACACGCCGCGTTCCCAGCGTGGCGCGCCACTCCGCCACTGAAGCGTGCACGGATCATGTTTCGCCTGCGCGAACTGCTCGAGCGCGATGCGATGCATATTGCCGCGTTGATCAGCGCCGAGCATGGCAAGACGATCGACGACGCGCTCGGCGAGCTGCAGCGCGGCATCGAGGTGGTCGAGTACGCCTGCGGTGCACCGGAGCTGTTGAAGGGCGAGTTCGCGAAGAACGTCGGGCCGATGATCGACTGCTGGTCGGAGTTTCAGCCGCTCGGAGTCGTCGCCGGCATCACGCCGTTCAATTTCCCCGCGATGGTGCCGATGTGGATGTTTCCACTCGCGATCGTCTGCGGCAACACCTTCGTGCTGAAGCCCTCGGAGCGTGACCCGGGCGCGGCGCTGGCGCTGGCGCGGCTCCTGTGTGAGGCAGGGCTGCCCGGCGGCGTGTTCAACGTCGTGAACGGTGACCGCGAGGCGGTCGACGCGCTGCTCGCCGATCCGCGCGTGCAGGCGCTCAGTTTCGTCGGCTCGACGCCGGTGGCGGAATACGTCTACGCGAGCGCGACGCGTCATGGCAAGCGTGTGCAGGCGCTGGGCGGTGCGAAGAACCACGCCCTCGTGATGCCGGATGCCGACCTCGACAACGCCGTGAACGCGCTGATCGGCGCGGCCTACGGTTCCTGTGGCGAGCGCTGCATGGCGATTTCGGTGGTGGTGGCGGTTGGCGATGCGTTGGCCGACCGGCTGGTGGACCTGCTGGCGGAGCGGATTGCGCGACTGCGGATCGGCCCCGGAACACAGCCGGGTGTCGAGATGGGGCCGCTGATCACGCAGGCGCACCGTGACAGGGTGTGTGCCCTGGTCGCGCAGGGCGTTGCCGAGGGTGCCGAGCTGGTTGTCGACGGGCGTGGCCTGGTCGTGCCTGGCCACGAGAGCGGATTCTTTCTCGGCGCCTGTCTGTTCGATCACGTGACGGAGCAAATGCGCGTCTACCGCGAGGAAATCTTCGGTCCGGTGCTGTGTGTGGTGCGCGTGCAGTCGCAGCAGGAGGCGATGGAGCTGATCGATCGTCACGAGTTCGGCAACGGTGCCTGCATCTTCACGCGTGACGGCGAGGCGGCGCGCCACTTCACCGACAACGTCCAGGCAGGAATGGTCGGCGTCAACGTCGCGCTGCCGGTGCCGGTCGCGATCCACAGTTTCGGAGGTTGGAAGCGCTCGCTGTTCGGCGATCTGGGTGCGTACGGGCCCGACGCCGTGCGCTTCTGCACGCGCCGCAAGACGATCACCCAGCGCTGGCCGGGCGGCGGGCTGCGCGAACATGCGAAGCTCGCGTTCCCGTCGAACGCGTGAATGAGAGCGATCGACCGGATCGGTTGCTGCAACGACGGGAGTCACCATGACGCCGAAACTCGATGAGCTGTTTGCCCGCATACGTGCACTCCAGGATGAAGTCGAGGATGCGTATCGGGAGGCGCGCGAGGAGTTCGAGCAACAGAAGCTGCGTCTTGCCGAGGAGTTTCTGAGGCGTCAGCGTCGCTACCGTACCGGAGTGATCCGCTTCGTGGCCTCGGCGCGCCCGCTGGTGTTGCTGACGGCGCCGATGATCTATCTGGGCTGGCTGCCATTCATCGTGCTGGATCTGTTCGTCACGTTGTGCCAGACAGTCTGTTTTCCGGTCTGGCGGATCCCGAAGGTGAAGCGCTCCGACTACCTCTTTTTCGACCGCGCCGATCTGCCCTACCTGAATGTCATCGAACGGTTCAACTGTTTCTATTGCTCGTATGCGAACGGCATCGCCGCCTATGCGCGCGAGGTCGCGGCCCGGACGGAACAATACTGGTGCCCGATCAAGCACGCCAGGCGCATCGTCGCCGCGCATGATCGTTACCCGCTGTTTTTCGAGCACGGCGACGCCGAAGCCTATCGGCAGGGGCTGGAGCGACTGCGCCGCCAGCAGGAACGCGAAATACTGCGTTGATTCAGGCGTCGCCCAGCACTTCGTGGCGGATTTCACGCTTGAGGATCTTGCCGGTGGCGCCTACAGGCAGTTCCTCGGTACGCAGCCAGTAACGTGTCGGTTGCTTGAACGCGGCGAGTTTCCCTGCCATCGCGGCGCGTATCGCGGCCTCCCGTTCGGCGCCAGCGGTCTCGACCTGCAGCACCGCACCCACTTCCTCCCCGAGTTGCGTATGCGGTACACCGATCACGGCGGCCGCGCGCACGCCCGGGCATTCGAGCAGCGCTGCCTCGACCTCGGCGCAGTAGATGTTCTCGCCACCGCGGATGATCATGTCCTTCAGCCGATCCACGATGTAGACGAGTCCTTCCTCGTCCATGCGGCCGATATCG
>DAOLKH010000384.1:0-2362 GCA_035331685.1 Pseudomonadales bacterium | reverse complement strand
GGGCGTTCACCTTCGCCGTGTGGCCGTCGAAGTTCCGCACCGCCTGGCCGTTGGCCAGCGTCCACAGCCGGACCGTTTTATCCGCCGACGCGCTCGCATAAAACTGGTTGTTCGGATTGACCTTCACCGCGGTGATCGCATCCGCATGACCCGGCGATTGCCGCAGCATCGGCAACTGCACCTGGGTATGCCCCAAGGGCCTCGACCCGATGCGCGCGATCGGCCACATCCGGCGCGAGATCGCGAAGAAAGGCACCTGAGCGCAGTCGTTCGCGGCGCGGGCCGCTGTCAGGAGGCGTATTCCTCCGGCAGCGGGCAGGCGCAGAACAGGTGACGATCTCCATAGACGTTGTCGACGCGGTTCACCGGCGCCCAGTATTTCTGCTCGTACAGTCCGGATACCGGGAATGCGGCCTCCGCGCGTGAGTACGCGTGCTGCCACTGCCCCTCGCAGACGTCGCGCAGCGTGTGCGGAGCATTCTTCAGCACGTTGTCGAGAGGATCGGCCCGGCCCTGCACTACCGCTTCCACCTCGCCGTGAATGCCGATCATCGCAGCGCAGAAGCGTTCCAGTTCGCACAGCGGTTCGCTTTCGGTGGGTTCGATCATCAGCGTGCCGGGCACAGGGAACGACATCGTCGGTGCGTGGAAGCCGTAGTCGACCAGCCGCTTGGCGATGTCTTCCTCGCTGATGCCGCTGCGTTCCTTCAGCGGGCGGATATCGATGATGCACTCGTGCGCGACCCGGTTGCTGGCGCCGGTGTAGAGCACCGCGTAGTACGGTGCCAGGCGTGTCGCGACGTAGTTCGCGCTGAGGATCGCGACCTGGGTCGCCTTGCGCAGTCCGCTGGCACCCATCAGTGCGATGTAGGTCCACGCGATCGGCAGTATGCTGGCGCTGCCGAATGCCGCAGCCGATACCGACATCGAATCGTCGGGCACGCCCTCGATGCGGGTGCATACATGCCCGGGCAGGAACGGAGCGAGGTGCTCGCGCACGGCGATCGGGCCGACGCCCGGGCCACCGCCACCGTGCGGGATGCAGAACGTCTTGTGCAGGTTCAGGTGCGAGACGTCGGCGCCAAAACGCCCCGGCTGTGCGATGCCGACCAGCGCGTTCATGTTCGCACCGTCCAGGTAGACCTGACCGCCGTTGTCGTGCACCAAGCGGCAGATCTCGACGATGCCCTGTTCGAATACCCCGTGGGTCGACGGGTAGGTGACCATCAGCGCCGCGAGTTCGTCGCGGTGACGTTCGGCCTTCAGGCGCAGGTCTGCCAGGTCGACGTTGCCGTGTTCGTCGCAGTCGACGATCACCACGCGCATGCCGGCCAGCGCCGCACTGGCAGGATTGGTGCCGTGCGCCGAACTCGGGATCAGGCAGACGTCGCGCCCGGCCTGGCCGCGGCTGCGATGGTAGTGGCGGATCGCGAGCAGACCGGCGTACTCGCCCTGGGCACCGGAGTTCGGCTGGAACGAATACGCGTCGTAGCCGGTGCACGCGAGCAGCGCATCGCCGAGCTCCTGCAGCAACTGTGCGTAGCCCGCGGCCTGGTCGGCCGGCACGAAGGGGTGCAGGTTCGCGAACGCAGGCCACGTGACCGGGATCATCTCGGTGGTGGCGTTGAGCTTCATGGTGCACGAACCGAGCGGGATCATCGCCCGGTTCAGCGCGATGTCGCGCTCCTCGAGGCGGCGCAGGTAGCGCAGCATCTCGGTCTCGCTGTGGTGGCTGTTGAAGACCGGATGCGCGAGATAGTCGACCTCGCGCTGCACGCTGGCGGGAATGGCGAGCGCAGCACACTGCTGCTCGATGGCGTCGAACGCGGGCGCCGCGTCACCGAGGAACACGCGCCACAGCAGGCAGACTTCCTCGCGGGTGCTGCGTTCATCCAGGCTGATGCCGATCCGCTCGCTGCCGAGCGCGCGCAGGTTGATTCCCTGCTGCACGGCACGCTGCATGAATTCGTCGCGGCGCGCGCCACACTCGAGCAACAGCGTATCGAAGAAATGCGCGTGTACCGGCGCAAGGCCACCGGCCTCGAGGCCGCGCGCGAGGATCGCGGTGAGCCGGTGGATGCGCATCGCGATGCGGCGCAGCCGCCCGGGGCCGTGGTAGATCGCGTAGAAGGCCGCCATCAGTGCGAGCAGCGCCTGCGAGGTGCAGATGTTGCTGGTCGCCTTCTCGCGCCGGATATGCTGCTCGCGCGTCTGCATCGCCATGCGCAGCGCGCGGTTGCCGCGCGCGTCGACCGACACGCCGATGATGCGTCCCGGTATCGAGCGCTTGTATTCGTCGCGGGTGGCGAAATACGCCGCGTGCGGACCACCGAAACCCATCGGCACGCCGAAGCGCTGCGTG
>DAOLKH010000383.1:0-2381 GCA_035331685.1 Pseudomonadales bacterium | reverse complement strand
GTCCGGGCCGAGCGGACGATGGCCCCCGGAGACCGGCTCGTGGTATGCGGCTCGTTCCATGTAGGGGGACCCGCACTCGAATGGCTGGATGCGCACGAATGACGGCGCGAGGAGTGGCAGTGACCGAGGCAATGAAGCACAGACTGGTTGGTGCGGCCGTGCTGATCGCGCTCGGCGTGATCGCCTGGCCCGTGATCTTCGACAGTTCTCCGGTGCGCGAGATCAGTCAGCGCAGTCAGATTCCACCGGAACCGCAGAGCGAGCGCTTCACGGTGGCCGAGCCAGAACGGCCGCAGTTGCCTCCGGAGCCGGATTGGGCGGCGCAGCGTGATGCTGCCGCAACCGGACCTGGACCCGCCGACCCCGCTGTTCAGCCTGCACCGGAGCCAGCACCGACTGCCGCGGCGAAGCCGCCGGCTGCGCCCGCGGTGACACCAAAACCGGTACGCAGCGCTGAGCCGTCTGTGCGACCGACAGCCAGGGACTTGCCCAAGGTGAAGGCTGTGACCACCGACCCCAGCGGTTTGCCGCAGCAGTGGGCGGTGCAGCTCGGCGTGTTCTCGCAGCTCGCGAACGCGCGCGAGATCCAGCAGCGTGCGAATGCGGCGGGTTTCCATGCGATCCTGCAGTCGAGCGGCACGGCCGGAGCGCAGCAGCACCGGGTGTATGTGAATCCGAAACTCGAGCGTGCCGATGCCGACGCCATCGCTGCCGAAGTGCAGCGCAAGCTCGGCGTCAAGGGCTATGTGACCCGTTATTATCCCTGAGCGCCGATGGCGCGGCCTTTGCTAGAATGCCGCGCAAATCACCGGACCGGAAATCACGTGGAAGCGCTGAACGCTGCCGACTGGATCATCGTGAGCGTGGTTGGTGTCTCGACGCTGGTCAGCGTGTTGCGCGGCTTCGTGAGGGAAGCCTTTTCGCTTGCCGGATGGGTGCTCGCCTTCGCTGCAGCGATGCTGCTGTCGGACCGGCTCGCCTACCTGCTGGCGGGTTCGATCAGTGACGAATCGGGCCGCCGGATCGTGGCGTTCGCTCTGCTGTTCGTGATGACGCTGATCGCGGTGGGGCTGTGCGGACGTCTGCTGCGCGGTGTGATCCGCTTCGCCGGACTGGGTGCATTCGATCGTGTGCTCGGGATGGCGTTCGGCTTTGCGCGGGGCGTGTTCGTGCTGCTCGCAGCGATCGTGATGTTGCGCGGCCTGCTCGAGCCAGAGCGTTTCGCGTGGTGGCAGAACTCCGTGCTGCTGCCGCATCTGCTGCTGCTCGAGGGCTGGTTCAGGCAATTCACCAGCGTGTTGAGCGCCTGGCTTGCAGGCACGGGAAACTGAGGGAGGATCGCGGAGTATGTGCGGTATCGCCGGAATCGTCGGTCACAGCGCGGTCAACCAGCAGCTCTATGACGCGCTCACGGTATTGCAGCACCGCGGCCAGGACGCCGCGGGGATCGTGACCGACGACCGCGGGGTGTTCAAGCAGCGCAAGGCCAACGGGCTGGTGCGTGACGTGTTTCGCAACGAACACATGGAACGTCTGAGTGGCAACGTCGGCATCGGTCACGTGCGCTATCCGACCGCCGGCAGCAACAGTTCCGCACTCGCCCAGCCGTTCTACGTGAACAGTCCCTACGGCATCTGTCTGGCACACAACGGCAATCTCACCAATGCTGCCGAGTTGCGCGCGCAGGTGTTCCAGTCGGGCCTGCGCCACATCAATACCGACTCCGACAGCGAAGTGCTGCTGAACGTGTTTGCCCACGAACTGCAACTGCTCGGCAAGCTGGCGCCCGACGCGCAGGATATTTTCACCGCAGTTTCGGGAGTGCATCGGCGTGCGCGTGGTGCCTACGCAGCACTGGTGCTGATTGCGGGTCACGGCGTGGTGGGCTTTCGGGATCCGTGCGGAATCCGGCCGCTGATCTTCGGCGAACGCGAATCCGCGCAGGGACGCGAGTACATGATCGCCTCGGAAAGCGTGGCTCTCGATGTGCTGGGTTTTCGCGTGATCCGCGACGTGGCTCCCGGCGAGGCGGTCTACATCGACACGCACGGCCGGCTGCACACCCGCCAGTGTGCACAGAGCCCGCGTCTCTCTCCCTGCATCTTCGAACACGTGTATTTCGCGCGTCCGGATTCGATCATGGACGGCATCTCGGTATACAAGGCACGGTTGCGCCAGGGGGAGCGGCTTGCCGAGAAGATCAGGCGCCTTCGGCCCGACCACGACATCGATGTCGTGATTCCGGTACCGGACACGAGTCGCGTTGCGGCGCAGGTCATCGCGTACGAGCTGGACGTGAAGTTTCGCGAAGGGCTGATGAAGAACCGCTACATCGGCCGCACGTTCATCATGCCGGGCCAGGCGATGCGCAAGCGTTCGGT
>DAOLKH010000382.1:0-2383 GCA_035331685.1 Pseudomonadales bacterium | reverse complement strand
AGCGTCTGGAACAGGCTGTGCGGTGCGTCGGCGTCGAGCGTGCAGACCAGCCACCCGCAATCACGAAGCGCGGCGAGTGCCGGTGCCAGTGAATCGCAGCGCAGCAGTGGCGCGCGGAACACCGTTCCGGCGCTGGCCTTGATCGTCAGCGGACAGATATCGCAGTTGCCCTGACGTGGCAGCACGATGCCATCGCAACCGGCCGCCGTGGCGGAACGGATCAGCATGCCGAGGTTCTGCGGGTTGGTGATGCCGTCGATCGCGAGCAGCGTCGCACCCGGTGCCGGTGACCATGGCAGCGCGTCCTCCAACTGGCGGTAGCCCGGGGTGCGCAGATCGGCAGCCACACCCTGATCCTCGCGCGCGTGGCGCGAGATACGGGCCAGTTCCTCGCGGCTGTGGTGCTGGATCTCGGCTCCCTGCGCAGTGGCGAGCGCCAGGATTTCATCGAGAATCGGTGCGGAACGGTTGTTGTGCGCCAGATGCAGTCGCTCGCAGCGCACCCCCGCACAGCGCAGCGCCTCGAGCACGGTCTTGCGTCCATGGACAGTCAGGCTGCGCCCGAACTGCGATTTGCGCTGCCGGTAGCGTTCGCTCGGGGAAGCGGGGGTGGCAGGACTCATGCGGGCCTTGGGCCGCATTGGCAGAAGGGTTGGTGAAATTCCGGGTGGGTTGCTCGACTCAGGCGTGTTGCCCTCGCATGCGCTCGATATAGCGTTCGGCGCCGACACCCGCTTCCATGCGGTTCGGGTAAGGCCCTTCCTGGGTTTTTTCGCGGGTCATGAAAAACCATTCACCGTTGACCTGGCAAAAGCGGTCTGAACGGAAATGGAACGGATTCGTCTCACCAGTCCGGCGATAGTCGATCACGATCATCGTACCTGTATCAGTGTTATTGGCTTAAGGCAAAATATGTACCGTATTGTGAAATCGTCAAGCAAACCGATGCTTTTCAAACATTATTTGGGGTGTGCACGGCAAGAGTGTCAAAAAAAACTGACACTGCTGTCGGCAACGGTACCGCGCACGCTGCGGCTCGAGGGGCGCATCCAGCCCGGGAAGCGACGGAATCACGTCGGCAGGATGCGCAACTCCTGGTAGCGGCGTACGTATTTGCGCACCATCTCGAGTGTGTCGACGCAGCCATGGAAGCCGGCCTGGCGCAGCTTGATGGTGCTGACCAGTCCCCAGCGCAGGGGGTTGTTGTCCGGCGCAGTGATGCCGATGTTGCTCATTTCCATCGAGCCGCTGAACAGTGCCGCCACGTCTTCCGGTGCGTGCAACCCGTAGCGATGTACCATCGTGCGCCACACATCCGCCATGGCCCGTACCTCGCTGGCGGGGTCGATGGGGCGGGGGGTGCCGAGCGGCATGCCAAAGCATTCGGCGATGATCGGAAACCATTCGCGTTGCGCCACCACGTCGCCGTTCGAGATATTGAAGATCTGGTTGCGTGCGGCCGGTGATTCGGCTCCCCACTCGAGCGCCTCGGCGATCAGGTCCGCGTCGGTTGCCTCGGTTGCCAGGGTCACGCCGGCGGGAATCGGCAGGTCGAGACCGGCTTCGCGACGCAGTGCTGCGTACAACGGTGGCATCAGCGACGAATTCATCGGTGAGCCGATCGCGGCACCGGCGATGCCGACCGGACGCCACACCGTCCAGTGCCAGTCCTGTCCGCGCTGGCGGTCCCAGATGTAGTCTTCCTGTTCGTAGTAGAAGTTCGGATACGGTACGCGTGGCAGGCACTCGCGCATCGGGATCGGCACGTCGAGTTGCGGCAGGTGACAACCGTAGGCCTTGGCACCATGCACCAGCGCCACGTGCTGCAGGCTCGTTGCAGCCCTGGCCAGCGGCTCGAACAGGTTCTGCAGCATCGCGGCGTTTGTGGCGATCTGCTGCGGATCGGTCCAGCCCGCGTAGATGTTGTCGAGCTTTTCGGCAACCGCGGTGTAGATTACGTGCGTGATGTCGCTCATCGCGCCGAAGACTTGTGCGCAACGGCCTTGATCGGTCAGGTCGATCGCAACATGCTGTACGCCGGGTGGCATATCCAGCGGTGGACGTCTTGATACCGCCACCACATCCCAGTCAGGGCGTGCTCCGAAATGGTGTACTGCGGCGCTGCCGACCAGGCCGGATGCTCCGGCGACGATGACCTTTTTCCTGCCCATGAATCGCTCCTCTGAAGATCGGGTTGCGCCGTGTGCCGTCACGAGTGACGTGGCACGTCGAATGTCGCCAGCACACGCTGAACGAACGTTGCGGAAGATGCGTCGTGACGGCGTGCGTCGATACGCACGTGCCACCCGCCCGCGACCGGTTTCACGCTGCACACATTGTATTCGGCCGGGTGCTTCGACAGCACACCGGCCGCGGACGCCGA
>DAOLKH010000381.1:0-2383 GCA_035331685.1 Pseudomonadales bacterium | reverse complement strand
CCGTACTCGCACAGATCGATGCGAGCAACATATTCATCGCGTGTGCGGCGGTGGCCGACTACCGCCCGGCGAGCGTTGCCGCTCAGAAGATCAAGAAGACCGCCGCAGACATGCAGATCGAGCTGATCCGCAACCCGGATATCCTTGCAGCCGTGACTGCACGCGAACCACACCCGTTTACGGTCGGCTTTGCAGCCGAAACGCACGACGTACTGGAGTACGCCCGCGGCAAGCTGCAGGCCAAGCGGCTGGATCTGATCATCGCCAATGATGTTTCGCGTACGGACATCGGCTTCGACAGTGATCACAACGAAGTCACCCTGATCGCCGCCGATGCAACGGTGGCGCTCCCGCGCGGCAGCAAGATCCGGCTTGCACACGACCTTGTCGCAGCAATCGCCGCACGCTACCACACGCACCGTGCGCGGGGACACGCATGAATCACGCAAAACGCCCGCCGGTCGGCGCCCTCGCGACAGCCCGCAACCGCATCCTGACCACAGGCACCATCAGCCTCGCCATATTGCTTGGCGCGCTGCTCGTCTGGAACTGGCTCAGCGAGCGCCTGGCACACGCACACTGGATCGAAGCGCAGGCCGCGCAAGCGGCAAGCGCGGTTTCCGCATACGGTGCGCTGCTGCAGGCGCAGGCACAGGAACTGGCCGCACACGGCAATCCGGACACTGCACAGATCGCCTTTCCGACACTGGAATCGTCACAGTTCGTGCCGCTCGGCGGACTCGGCATCGCCGACCCGTCGTTCAATTCCGGGCTGTTGCGCAACAACATCGAGATCCGGCTGGTCGGCCGGGCCTTCAATGGTGAAACCGTACGTGCCGAGGCCTACCGCGACGGTGAGCGCTGGGTCGTGATCGCTGCAGCACGCCTGAGCGCGGACAGTCCCGACGCGCGTGGCGTGCTGCTGCTGCGGACCGACCTCGGCATGGCCGCACGCGAACACCTCGCATTGCACAGCGATGCGGGCACCTTCTCGCTGTGGGCACACGGTGCGGAGGATCACTACCGTTTCGTCGCACAACCAGGCTCGGGTGACACGCCCCCCGCCGCAGCAAGATACCTTGCCGAAACCGATGTGCGCCCCATCTACGCCGGCTTCGACCCGGCATCATCGCTGCCATCCCGGGCAGTCATTGCAGGCGCAATCATGGCATCGGTGGGTCTGGCCGCCATGCTCGGGCTGGGCATTCTGGTGCTGACGGCATTTCGCCGCCTTGGCAGCACCCTCGGTGCAGACGTCAACCGTCTGCACGATCTGATCCTCCTTCAGCGCGGCACCACCGCGACCTTGCCGCCGCTCGACACAACGGAACTCAAGCCGCTCGGCGAGGCACTGCTGGCGGCAGTGCACGAGCAGACCGGCGCCGATTCGGCAGCACCGTCACGCCCGCCAGGCTCCGTCGAGGCCACCACGGCGGCGGCCGACCCGCTGGAGATTCTCACGGAAATCATCCCGCACGGGTCCGTAGAAGCAACACCGACCCCACTGCCCGCGACAGAGGTGCCGGCCGAGATATTTCGCGACTACGACATCCGTGGCGAGGCAGCGCTGATCAGCTCCGACCTTGCACTCGCGATCGGGCGTGCGATCGGCAGCGAGGCGCTGGAGCGCGGCTGCAGCGCCATCATGGTCGGCGTCGACGGTCGCGACAGCAGCCCTCGGTTGCGCGAACAGCTCATGAAAGGCTTGCTGGCGACCGGCATCGACGTGATCGATACCGGGACGGTTGCAACACCGATGCTCTATTTCGCCTGTCACCACCTGCAGACACCAAGCGGCGTGATGGTCACAGGCAGCCACAACCCCGCCGACCACAACGGCTTCAAGATCATGCTCGATGGCGAGACGCTGCGCGGCCAGGCTATTGCAGCACTGCGCGAGCGGATCATGACTGGCCGTTTCCGCGAAGGGCAGGGGAGCTATCGCGTCACCGGCATCGACAGCGACTATATCCACGCAATCGCCGAAGATGTGTTGATCGATGGCACGCAGCGTGTCGTCATCGACTGCGGCAACGGTGCTGCCGCGGTAGTTGCCGAGGACCTGTTCCGCGAACTCGGCTGCGATGTCGTTCCGCTGCACTGCACGCTGGACGGACGCTTCCCGAACCACCACCCCGATCCGGCGGAGCCGGACAACCTGCGTGATGTGATGGCGGCCGTCAAGGAACACGGCGCCGCACTCGGGATCGCGTTCGACGGTGACGGTGACCGCATCGGAGTGGTCAGCGCAAACGGAACGGTAGTGACCGCCGACCGCCTGCTGATGCTGTTCGCACGCGAACTGTTGTCACGTCACCCGGGCGCCGATGTGGTCTTCGATGTCAAATGCAGCCGCGACCTGCCGGCGATCGTGGCGCAGAAC
>DAOLKH010000380.1:0-2386 GCA_035331685.1 Pseudomonadales bacterium | reverse complement strand
GCAGCGACAACGGCCGCACGCGGGCTGCAGGCACCGTGGGTATTCTCGGCGGCGCGGTGATGGTGAAGAGCGGGATGGACAAGCGTGCGGAATCAAAAATGCACGCGGAGACCCTGAAGGAACTGGGCGCATCGCTTGGAGCCGAGGTCCAGCCACACACGATCGAGTTCGACGAACGGCGCGTCACGCTGAGCGGAACCGTCGAGCAGCAGTACCGCGAGTGGCGCGACGTGCTGCGGGAGATCTACACCGCCGAGACCGGTACTCCGTGACACGCTCGCCGATGACCGCAGCCGGAAGTGCCCGTGATGAGCGGTGACGAATTCGAGCGCATCGAGCCCGCGAAGATCGACATGGTGATCGCTCCGGCGACCGACAAGGTCACGGCCTCGCGCGCTTCGCTGCCGATACCGGCACTGGTGATAGGCACACTGCTGCTGCTCGCCGCTGCGGTGTTCTTGCTGCTCCCCGACTACATCGCGCGCCAGCGTGACCCGACGGTAGCGGCAACGGCACCGGCCAGTTCCGCAGCGCCGCAATCCGATACGGGCACTGCGACGGCACAGCCTCCGGAGACACCGTACGCCGCAGCCACCGCCGAGCGCCAGCGTGCAGCGGCAAAGGAGGCGCTGGATGCCGTGCTGATGCTCCAGCACGAACTGCAGCAGCGTGGCGCGGAAAACTGGGCAGCGACCGAACTCGCGCAGGCCGCGGCACTGGCCACCGCAGGCGACCTCGCCTACCGCGAAGGCGATCATGCAACGGCACAGGCAAGGTACGCCGAGGCGGCGGCGCTGCTGCGTGCCACGCTCGACGGCATCGAGGCACGCCTGCAGGACCGGCTCGCGCGTGCCGCAGCAGCGCTCGCTGCCGGAAACTCTGCCGAAGCAGGCGCGCTGTTCGGCGAAGCACTGGCGATCGACCCGGGCAACACCACGGCGCAGCACGGACTGCAGCGTGCCGGCACGCTTGATCGCGTGCTGGAACTCACGTCACGCGCTGGTGCAGCCGAAGCCGCAGGTGACGACGCGCTGGCGCAAAAGAGCTACGAGGAAGCGCTGGCACTCGACAGCGAGCACGCACCAGCACGCAAGGGGCTCGACGAACTGCGTGCGCGTGCCGGCGAACGCAGTTACCGGCAACGCCTCTCGGCGGGTTTCGCCGCACTCACACGAGCAGACCCCGCTGCGGCTGCAGGCGAGTTCCGCGCCGCGCTGGCTCTGCGCAAGGACAGCGCCGAAGCACGTGACGGTCTGCAACAGGCGGAGTTCCAGCTCACGCAACGGCGAATTTCCACGCTGCTCGCGAGTGCACGGCAGGCCATCGCCACCGAGCGCTGGACCGATGCCAGGCGCGAATTCGACGCCGCGCTGACAATCGACGCCACACTCGGCCCAGCACTCGAAGGCAGCCAGCAGGCAGCGCGACGGATCGCGCTCGATGAAGCGCTTGTCGAACTCGAGCGCAACCCCGAACGTCTGCTCGACCCCGGCACACGCACGCGCACCGATGAGCTGATCACACGCGCCGCTGCAATCAGTGATCCCGGCCCACGCCTGCAGGCCCAGCTCGCAACGGCACGCCGCCTGCTGGCTGCCTACAGCACGCCGGTTGCACTGCGCCTGCGCTCGGATGGGCAGACCGAGGTCAGCGTGCTGCGCATCGGCAGCTACGGCACGATGACGGACAAGACCCTCGAGCTGTTGCCGGGAGACTATGTCGCCGTGGGACGGCGCAACGGCTATCGCGACGTGCGCATCGAGTTTCGCGTTCGTCCCGGGCAGACACCGGCCGAGGTGCTGGTGCAGTGTGTGGAGAAGGTGTGAACGCGAACAACCGCAACACCCGCACGCATGACGGTGAATCGATCGCACCGGTCAGTTACACGCCACCATCACCGCAACGGGCAGCGCGCGCTCGCCTGCGCAGCGACTGGATCGCGCTCGGTGCGTCGTTGCTCGTACTTCTCGCACTCGCCTGGTTCGTGCTCGCTGCCCGCATATTCGAAGTCCGCCTCGAGCCGACCGATGCCCGGGTCAACGTTTCCGGCGGCCTCGCCGTCCACTTCGGAACGCGCATCCTGCTGCGTCCGGGAAAGTACACGCTTGAAGCCAGTGCACCGGGATACGTCGGGTCCCGGCGTGCGGTAACGATCGATACCAGCACCGGGCAGCGAATCGACATCGAGCTGGCGCGTCTGCCAGGCCGCCTCGCGGTACACACCACGCCGATCGCGGCACATGTTCTGGTCGATGGGGTTGCGGCAGGCTCCAGCAACGGCGAGCCGATCCTGATCGAAGCAGGCGAGCATCTGCTGCGCATCGAGGCCGAACGCCATCTGGCGCAGGAACAGACGCTCTCGATTACCGGCAAGGACGAACTGCAA
>DAOLKH010000379.1:0-2389 GCA_035331685.1 Pseudomonadales bacterium | reverse complement strand
GTCGACCAGCGAGTGGTGCATCTTCGTGTATACCGCAAAGCTGCCCTTCGGCAGGTCCGGAATGTTGTCCAGACCTTCGATGACGTAGACCTCCCACAGCGGGCGGCTCATGTCGAGGGGGCGCGAATGCAGCCGCGCGACCTGGATGCAGAGCTGGCGCCAGTCACCCGGCTTCGGCAGCGCGATATGGCGGATATGGAATTCGACGTCGAAGTTCGGGTCGAGTACCCAGTACGGACGATCGAGGCCGAGCGGAACTTCGACCAGTCGGGTGCGGAAGATCGGCAGCTTCGCCAGGCGATGCTCGAAGCTCGCGAGCACGTCCTTGAAGCGGACGAACTTCCCGGGTGCGGTGGATGGGTCGTAGATCCCTACGCCGCCGATGTGCTGCGGCACCGTGGGGTTCTCGAGGTTGATGAACGTGCTGTCGGTGACTCCTAGCTGGCGCATGAGGGCGGTCCTGTGGTAGTGGCTCCTTATCGGCGGCAGTTTACCCAGCGTTGCTTCGTACTGTCATGGCAATTTGCCGCGTCTGTGTGTGTGAATGTGTCACGGCTGCACGGGCTGTCGCAAGAAGTATCCGGTCGTCGATGCAAACAGCGCGTGACGAAGCCTTCACACCGGTGGGACGCCGCAAATGCATCCCTGCAGACTCGAGCGCCGCATCCCTGCGGCACACGCCTCCCGGTGCGAAGGCTCCGCCGCACGCTTTGCAGCGCTTTGCGACGGCCTTTGCAGGCGCTCAGCCCCGACGTGGTGCAAGCAGTTCCAGTGCACGTTCGTCGGGGCCCATCTCGCCGTCGGGGCGAAACGCCTGGATGCATACGTGGTTGGCACCGGCGGCATGGTGCGCTGCGATGCGTTCGCGCAGTTGCGCCTCGTTTCCCCATGCGCAGATCGCATCGACCACGCGGTCGCTGCCGCCGTTGGCGAAATCGGCATCGGTGAAGCCGTACTCGCGCAGGTTGTTCTGGTAGTTCGGCAGGCCGAGGTAGATCGCCATGTGCTTGCGCGCGACCGCGCGTGCGTTGGCCGGGTCGCTGTCGAGCACGAGCATCTGCTCCGGGCACAGCCAGGCGTCGGGGCCCAGTGTCGCGCGCGCACGCACGGTGTGTTCGGAGGTGACGAAGTAGGGATGCGCGCCGCGCGTTTTTTCTGCTGCCAGCTTCAACATGTTCTGCCGCAGCGCGCCGAGCACGACAGGCGCCTCTTCGGTGGGTTCCTTGCCGAGATAGAGCGCCTTTTCCATCGCATCGAGGTACGCACGCATCGTTGCCACCGGCTTCGTCGAGTAGTCGTGGCCGCGCACTTTCTGCACCAGGTGCGCGTGCGATACACCGAGCCCCAGCACGATCCGGCCCGACGCCATTTCGGCCAGGGTCTTGCGTATCGCCTGCATCGTCATCGGATCGCGTGCATAGATGTTCGCGATGCCGGTGGCGAACACCAGCGAGTGCGTATGCGCGCTGAGGTAGCCGATGGTCGCGAAGGGATCGCGGCCGACCGCCTCCGGAAGCCACAACGCCGAATAGCCCCAGGCCTCGACGCGCTGTGCAAACGCAGCGAGCTCCGGTGCGCTGAAATTGTCGACGAAAGCCCAGACGCCGAGACGGCCGATATCGGTTGCCATGACGCGCTCCTTCCTGATGTGTTGCCTGATGGGTGCGAGGCCCAGTCTAGCGAATACGCACACCCCGGGTCATGCGTTGCTGCCGTCGCACGCAGTGCGCTGTTAGCATGGCGGCGTTGTTCACGCTGGCGAGGAGACAAGCCGATGACACGACCGCTGACCGGGCTTCGCGTGCTGGAGCTGGGGCAACTGCTGGCGGGACCGTTCTGCGGCTCGATGCTCGCGTATTTCGGTGCCGAGGTGATCAAGGTCGAGCCGCCGGGAGGCGACCCGATCCGTGGCTGGCGTGTGCTCGATGACGGTGGCACCTCGTACTGGTGGCGTTCGCTCGGGCGCAACAAGAAGTGCATCACCGTCGATTTGCGCAGCGAACGCGGACAGGACACGGTGCGCAGGCTGGCGGAACGCTCGGACGTGCTGATCGAGAATTTCAGCCCCGGAGTGCTCGAACGCTGGGGGCTCGCGCCAAAAGCGTTGAAGGAGGTGAATCCGCGGCTGGTGATCGCACGGATTTCGGGTTATGGGCAGGACGGTCCATACGCTTCCCGTCCCGGTTTCGCGTCGGTCTGCGAGGGCATCAGCGGCTTTCGTCATCTGAACGGTTTTCCGGGCGAAGTGCCGGTGCGCCAGAATCTCAGCATCGGCGATACGATCGCGGGACTGCATGCGGTGCTCGGCATCGTGCTGGCGCTGCGCGCGCGTGACGCCAGTGCGGACGGCACCGGACAGGTGGTGGACGTCGCGCTCTACGAGTCGATG
>DAOLKH010000378.1:0-2392 GCA_035331685.1 Pseudomonadales bacterium | reverse complement strand
GCGGCGGATGCCGATTCCGCGCTCGCTGTTGCACGAGCAGGGCGGGGCGCTGTCGCGTGAGTTCGCGGGCTACGGCATGAGCTGTGTGCCGGGCAAGGAGAAGTGGCTGTGCCGGTTCCTGGCGGCGCAGGAGGACGTGACGACGAAGCGGATCCAGTCGACGCGCCGGCTCGGATGGTTCGTGACCGAGGCAGACGAACGGGTGTTCGTGCTGCCGGGGGCGGTGATCGGGCAGACGCAGTCGGAGATCGTCTATCACTCGGACATTCCGGAGAGCTATTCGCGCACGCTCGGGCCGCACGGTGAGCTGGCCGAGTGGATCGAGCAGGTGGCGAAGCCGTGCCTGGGCAATCCGCTGCTGATGTTCGGGGCGATGGCGGCGCTGGCCGGGCCGCTGCTCGAGCTGGTCGGCGAGCAGTGCGGGGGATTCCATGTGTACGGCACGACGTCGGGCGGCAAGACGACGGTCGGGCAGGTGGCGGCGAGCGTGTGGGGCAACGGCGCGGATCCGAGCTGGAATGCGGCGCGGTCCAGCATCCGCACCTGGGACAGTACGATCAACGCGATGGAAGGCATCGCGGAGTTGCACTCGCACCAGGTGCTGGTGATGGACGAGATCGGCAGGAGCGAACTGCCGAACATCGGCACGGCCGTTTACAAGCTCGGCTCCGGGGTGGGCAAGGAGCGCGCGACGATCAGCGGCGGGCTCCGGCCGCCGCGCACCTGGTGCACGATGATCCTGAGCAACGGCGAGATGAGCCTGCAGCAGATCATCCAGCGGCGCAGCCCGGGCGGTGAGGCGCCGAAGGGCGGGCAGCTCGTGCGGATGGTGAGCATCCCGGTCGATGGTGAGCAGGGACAGCGGGTGATCGTGGCCGATGCGCATGGGCTCGATCCGAAGGAGTTCGTCGAGCGGCTGAAGGGGGCGTGCGGTCGTTTCTACGGGACGGCGGGGCCGGTGTTCGCGGCCTACCTGATCGCGCAGATGCAGGTGCTCGGCGGTAGCGTGCTGGCCGGTCAGCTCAAGGATGAGGTGAAGCAGATCGAGGAGTGGCTCGCAAAGCAGCTCGTGCAGCAACTGCCCGCTGATCGGCGTGAATTGCCGCCGGAGAGTCGGCGCATCCTGCGCAGGTTCGCGCTGGTCGCGCTGGCCGGTACACGGGCGAGCATCGAGATGGGAGCCGACGGCGCGATGCTGTTGCCGTGGTCACTCGCCGATGCGTGCGATGCGGTGCTCGATGCAGCACGGCGCTGGATCGGCGACGTGGCCGAGAAGCCTTCGGAGATGGATCGGGCGATCGCGCATCTGCGCGATCAACTGATCGCGCAGTCGGCGCGGTTCAGCTCGATCACCGTGAAGAATCCGCATCAGAAGGATCTGCTGGGCTATCAGGTCAGCGATTTCTGGCTGCTGACCGACGCGGGGCTCGAAGAGATGTGCGGTCCGCACGATCCGCGCGGGGTCGTGCTGTGGCTGCGTCGGCACGATCTGCTGTGGCCGCAGGACGAGAAGCGTTACAAGCGCCAGGCGCCACGCGGCGAGGTGTTCGGCGGAAGACGGCCGATGCTGTACTGGATCAGCAAGAACCTGCTCGGTGCGCAGGTCGATCCGCTGCATTCGACGGAGGAGGATGCGTATTCGCGACCGGCGGAGACGGATGACGCAGCTGCTTGAGGAATTGCCTTGCGACTAAAAGCCCCCGATACCGGGGGCTTTTGCGTTTCTGGCCGGCGCGTTTGGCGCAAATCAATATCGTGAAGCCGCGCTTGCGCGGCTGAACTCCGATTCTGCTTCGCTCGCAGCGCTGCACCTCGCGACCAGTCCCGACACCCGGTTGCGCCACTGCGCCGCACCCAGCGCAAACAGCAGATGATTGCAAGATGCTGATTTTGCTTGTGTGCCATTGCTGGTTGCGTTGGCTGCGCTGCTGCGTTCGCACTTTCAGAGATTTCTGCATTGAGCCAGTCGAGCAATCCGAGACCGGTCACGAGGGGGCAGCCGTGACCGTGACCGGTCCGGCGCGCGTATCCAGTTCGGGCCGTACCCATGTCGTCCAGCGCAACCAGCGCAACCAGACCGGGACCAGTAAGACCGCCTAAGGACAGCTCCAGCGCTTAATTAACTGATTTTAGATATCTTTCATTAACATTAACTATATTGCAGGCCCGGATTTCGGCCCGGCCTGAGCCATTCCGATCGGTTGCGCTTTGGTTGCGATGATCGCAGCAGGATTAATGGACCTATCAAAGTGACATTGCGGCGCGACTCGCCTATGCTCGGCCCCGTTCGCCATTCCGCCCGCCCTGAGCAGGTGCGGGCGGGGCGAGGCGGGGCGAATCAAGCGGATTCAAGAGGGCGCGGCGGTGGGACACGGGCACGGCGGGGCAAGGT
>DAOLKH010000377.1:0-2420 GCA_035331685.1 Pseudomonadales bacterium | reverse complement strand
GAACGTGGCGAGGAACAGGCCGGCCGGCGCTGCGGTATAGAGCAGCGCACCAGCCTCGACGCGGCGCTTCTCCGGCACCACCTCGGCGACCATCGACGCGCCGGCAGCCCATTCGCCGCCGATGCCGAGCGCGGCGATCACGCGGCACAGCGCGAGTACCCAGATGTTCGGGGCAGCCGCGCAGGCGGCCGTGCCGAATGCGTACAGCAGCATCGTGAACAGCAGTGTCTTCTTGCGCCCGATGCGGTCGCAGACATGGCCGAACAGCACGCCGCCGGCCGCCCAGCCGAGCAGCAGCAGCGAAGTCAGTACACCGGTCCAGTAGAGAGTGGCGCTGCGTGCCGCAGCCGATCCGATCTCGAGTCCGAGCAGGGTGGGAACGCAGTTCGGCGCCACGTAGTTGAACAGCAGGCCGTCGAAGATATCGAAACCCCAGCCCAGCCACGCGGCGAACAGCACCGTCCACTGGTAGCGCGTCATCCCCATCAGCATCGGATGCTTTCCGTCACGGTCTTGTTGTGTTCGGTGGCGTTGCCGTCGGGTCGCCCGAGCGGCGGCGCAGTGTAGCATCGGGTGCGCTCGATCCGGCTAGAATGCGCTGTCGCTGCCTGCGCTCGGCAGGATGCTCATCACGGAGTGTTCATGGAATTCCTGCACTGGTTCGTCGATTTCTTCCTGCACCTCGATCGCCATCTGGCCGAGATCATCGCGCACTACGGCGTGCACACGTACACACTGCTGTTCCTGATCGTGTTCTGCGAAACCGGACTGGTGGTGACGCCGGTGCTGCCGGGCGATTCGCTGCTGTTCGCGGCCGGTGCCTTCGCCGCGCAGGGCAGCCTGGATGCGCGCCTGCTGGTCGGGCTGCTGGCGGTGGCGGCGATCCTCGGGGATACGGTGAATTACGCGATCGGTCATTACCTGGGGCCGAAGGTGTTCGACTATCCGCGTTCGCGTTTCTTCAATCCCGAGCATCTGCGCCGCACGCACGCGTTCTATGCCAGGCACGGCGGCAAGACCATCATCATTGCGCGCTTCATCCCGATCGTGCGCACCTTCGCGCCCTTCGTTGCCGGTATCGGTGCGATGAGCTATGCGAGGTTCCTGCTCTACAACGTCATCGGCGGGCTGCTGTGGGTGGGAGCCTGCGTGACGGCCGGCTATTTCTTCGGCAACATTGGCGTGGTCAGGGAAAATTTCAGTCTGGTGATCATTGCGATCGTGCTGGTGTCGGTGACGCCGGGCGTGATCGGTGTGTTGCGACATCGTCTTGCGGAAACAGGTGGAGGGTCGGCGTGATGAGAACAACGAGAAAAACATGGTCGCTGTGCCTGCTGCTCGGCGCCTTGGTCGTGGGCGCGCCGTACGCCGATGCCGGGGCCACGCAGGAAGCTGCGCCGGCTTTCGATGCCGACGATATCGGCGGGACGGTGCATGGTGGTGCCGGGCCAGAGGCAGGCGTGTGGGTGATCGCCGAAACCACCGACCTGCCGGTGGCTTTCAGCCGAATCGTCGTCACCGATGACGCTGGACGCTATCTGCTGCCGGATCTGCCGGCGGCAAATTACCGGGTCTGGGTCCGTGGCTACGGACTGGCGGATTCGCAGCCCGTTGCGGCGCGTCCAGGGCAGGCGCTGGATCTGCGGGTGCAGGCGGCCGCTTCGGCTGCGGCGGCGGCACAGGTCTATCCGGCCAACTATTGGTTCGCACTGGCGCAGCCCCCCGCACTCACGGAGTTTCCGGGTACCGGGACCGACGGCAACGGCATCGAGCCGCTGATGCAGAGTCGCACCGACTGGATCTACCACATGAAGGAGAACTGTCTGTTCTGCCACCAGTTCGGCACTGCGACGACGCGCACGCTGGTTCCGCCGCGTGCCGGCCACGACGAGGCGACCGATGCGTGGCTGCAGCGTGTGTTCGGCGTCGGTGACGACAGCATGACGGCGTTCATGGGCATGTTCGGCGCACGCCGTGCCGCGTCGATGTACGCGGACTGGACCAGCCGTATCGCAGCTGGTGAGCTGCCGGCCGTACCGCCGCGCCCGACCGGGGTCGAGCGCAATGTGGTCGTTTCCTTATGGGACTGGGCGGTTGCGGCGGACGGCACGCCGCAGTTCGTGCACGACGAGATCACGACCGACCAGCGCAATCCGCATCTGAATGCCGGTGGTCGCGTCTACGGTGTGGCGCAGCACGCCGGCAAGATCGTCTGGCTTGATCCGCGCATGCACACCACCGGCGAGCGCGTGCTGCCCACGAAGTTCTCGCTCGGCGCACTGGCGGGTTCGGCGCAGCCGCACAACCCGATGATGGACGCTGCCGGCCGCGTGTGGATGACGACGCAGATCCGCCGCCAGTGGGCGGAGGACGCGCCGGCCTGGTGCCGCGATGATCCGGTGATCATGAAGAATCACCAC
>DAOLKH010000376.1:0-2423 GCA_035331685.1 Pseudomonadales bacterium | reverse complement strand
GCCAGCCCTTCGCTCACACCACCCGGATCCGGGTGGTGTGAGCGAAGGGCTGGCGACGCTGCAGGAAATCCTCGCGCTGTCACCCGAGACCAAGGTCATCATCGTGACCGGCGACAACGATCGTGCCAACGCCGTGCGCGCCATCGCGCTGGGGGCCTACGATTTCTACCAGAAGCCGGTCGAGCAGGACGTGCTGACGCTGATGGTCGATCGTGCCTACCGGGTGCATGAGCTGGAACGCGAGAACCGGCGTCTGCAGCAGTCGCAGATCAGCTCGCCGCTCGACGGCATCATTGCTGCCAGCCCGCAGATGCTGAAGGTCTGCCGCACGATCGAAAAAGTGGCGCCTTCCGACGTGACGGTGCTGTTGCTGGGCGCCAGCGGAACCGGCAAGGAACGTGTTGCACAGGCGCTGCATGAGCGCAGCAACCGTGCGCGTCAGCGCATGGTCGCGATCAACTGCGCGGCGATCCCGGAAAACCTGCTCGAGAGCGAGCTGTTCGGTCACGAGAAGGGAGCCTTCACCGGTGCGATCAAGCAGACGCCCGGCAAGATCGAGTACGCCCACGGCGGCACGCTGTTTCTGGATGAAATCGGCGATCTGCCGCTGGGGCTGCAGTCGAAGCTGTTGCGCTTCCTGCAGGAGCGCGTGATCGAGCGCGTAGGTGGCCGGCAGGAAATCCCGATCGATGTCCGCATCATCTGCGCCACGCACCAGGATCTGCGGGGAAAGATCCAGGACGGCAGTTTCCGCGAGGATCTGTATTACCGCATCAGCGAGATCACGATCCGCATTCCCGCGGTCAGGGAGCGTGACGGTGACGCGCTGTTGCTGGCGAAATCCTTCCTGCACCGCTACGCGCAGGAGCAGGGTCGCCCGGTTCGCGGTTTCGATCGAGAGGCGATCGCAGCGATCGAGGCCTACGACTGGCCCGGCAACGTGCGCGAGATCGAGAGCCGTGTGAAGCGCGCACTCATCATGGCCGACAACACGCATATCACGGCCGAAGACCTCGAGCTGGAGACCGAAGAGCACGAGCCAACGCCGCTGAATCTCAAACAGGTACGCGAGGATGCCGAGCGGCGCGCCATCCTGCGGGCGCTGGGAAGCGCGGACAGCAATATCTCGGAGGCATCGAAGCTGCTCGGCGTGACGCGCCCCACGCTTTATTCGCTGCTCGAGAAATTCCAGATAAGACAGTAGGGCACTGTGCCTGGCGGCGTTGCCGTCCCGATTCGACTCAGCGTCCCTTGCCGAACAGCACCACTTCCACGGTCTGCACCAGGATGTGCAGGTCGAGCAGGAAGCTGCGGTGTTTCACGTAGTAGAGGTCGAACTTGAGCTTCTCCAGCGCGTCTTCTTCGGTCGATCCGTAGGGGTACTTGAGCTGGGCCCATCCCGTGAGGCCGGGTTTGACGTTGTGTCGCTGGTTGTAATACGGGATCTTCACGACCAGATCCTTCACGAATTCCGGGCGTTCCGGTCGCGGACCCACGAAGCCCATCTCACCGCGCAGCACATTCCAGAGTTGTGGCAATTCGTCGATCCGGTACTTGCGCAGATGCTTCCCGATGCGGGTGACCCGCGGGTCGTCCTGGCTTGCCCACACTGCACCGCTCGCTTCCGCATCCACGCGCATGCTGCGGAACTTGATGACATTGAAGGGCTTCCCGCCCAGGCCAACGCGGCGCTGGAAGTAGAAGGTCGGTGCTTGCAGCCCTTCCTCCAGCTTGATGCCCAGCCAGGTCAGCAGCATGAGTGGCCACACGATCAGGAACACGCACGCCGTGAGCATCGCGTTGAAGAGCCAGTCGAGGGCGTTGCGCAGCTCGTTGGTCGAGTTGAAGCCGTTCGAGTAGATCACCCAGCTCGGGTACACCAGGTTCACTGCTACCTGGCCGGTTTCGCGTTCGATGAAATCGAGAATCTCGATCACGTTCGTGCCGCGCATCTTGCAGTCGAACAGCAGGTCGAGCGGGATGTTGTTGCGGCGCTCGTCGCAGGCGATGATCAGCTCGTCGATATCGTTCTTCAGGATATAGGCAGCGAGGTTTTCGCCTTCGAGGGTGAACTTTTTCTCCTTTTGGATGCCGTTCGGCGAATCTCCGCGCATCACCACGAAGCCGTGCAGGTCGAAGCGCTTGCGATCGACCCGACGTTTCATGCGTTTCTCGATGATCGATGCCCGCTCACCGGCCCCGATCACCAGTACGTTGATTTTCTTCTGCGCGAGGAACTCATAGGTGAAGTCGAAAAAGCGGATCAGGCTCACGAGCCCGATGCTGAAAATGACCGTCAGCAACAGCGCTTCTGGCGGGAACACGTGTTCGGCGAACGCGAGCGTCGCCAGCATCAGCGTGAATCCCCCCATCACGGTTGCCACTGCCACGCGCCGGAATATGGCGCGGTAGGGCTCGCGCAG
>DAOLKH010000375.1:0-2431 GCA_035331685.1 Pseudomonadales bacterium | reverse complement strand
GCCTGCAGATCAACGCGCAGAACTGCGTGCACTGCAAGACCTGCGACATCAAGGATCCGACGCAGAACATCGTCTGGACGACACCGGAAGGTGGCGGTGGCCCGAACTACCCGAACATGTAGGAGTCTCTCGCCCGGCTGCGGCGTGCAACACACCGCAGCCGGTTTCAGGAAGAGCTGATTTCCAGCGGAAAAAAGCAGTCGCTGCTCAAGACCCCCAGCACACCATCCTCATTGGCTTGCGCCAGTTCGACCAGACGATAGAACACATTGCGGTGCACCAGCGCGGGGATCCGGTCGCGCACCATCTGGTAGGCGCGAACTTCGCCACGCTCCACGTCTTCGTGCAGGTACAGCGGATGATCGTGCCCGAGGGCAAAACGTTCGCCTACATTGGTGAGCATCACGAGAGTCGGCGCGTCGCCACCTTCATTATTTTCCATATCGACGATCACGAACGGCGCATCGTCCACATCGACACGCAAGGTTTGCTCCGGCGTCACGAGCACATAGTGACCCCCGCGACGTTCAAGCATCGAGGCAAACAGCCGCACCATCGCCTCGCGCTGCACCACACTGCCCCGATGACGCCACACTCCGGCGCGATCGATATGGAAGTCCGCGGCACGTGCCACGACGGGTTTTCGTGCGCTCGCCCGGATCAGTCCGGCAGCCCCGGCTTCAGCAGTTGGGCGGTGGAATCAGGCGCACGTTGACGATTCCGTCAACCGCACGGATCTGCGCCAGCACATCCTCTGCTGGCGAACCTTCCACGTCGATCAGGTTGTAGGCAATGTCGTCACGGCTGCGATTCAGCATATCGACGACGTTGATGCCGACAGCTGCGAGGATCGACAGAATATTGCCGAGCATGCCGGGCTTGTTGCGGTTGGTGATCGCCAGGCGGCTGGCATTGGTGCGCTCCAGTTCCAGCGCCGGGAAGTTGACCGAATTGCGGATGTTTCCGTGCTCGAGAAAACCGCGCAACTGATCTGCCGCCATCATGGCGCAGTTCTCTTCCGCTTCTTCGGTGCTGGCACCGATATGCGGCATCGACAGCACATCCTTGCGACCGATCAGCCTCGGATGCGGGAAATCGGTGATGTAACGTGCAAGACGCCCCGCATCGAGCGCCTGAAGCACGCCGTCGACATCGACTATCTCGTCACGTGCAAAATTCAGCAGACAACTGCCCTTGCGCACTGAAGCCAGGCTCTCTGCGTTCAGCAGATTGCGGGTCGAATCGAGAACGGGCAGATGCAGTGTGACGAAATCAGCGCGCTGCAGCAGCGAACCGAGGTTTTCCATGCGACGCACCTCGCTCGGCAGACGCCACGCTGCCTCGACGGAGAGTGCCGGATCGTATCCGATCACGTCCATGCCCAGTCCGAGTCCGAGCCGGGCGACCTTGCTGCCGATTGCCCCGAGCCCGACCACACCCAGGGTCTTGCCGCGCAACTCGTTGCCTGCGAAGTGCTTCTTTTCCTTCTCCAGCAACGCGCTCATTTCGGCTGCCGACATTTCCCGGGACAGTGAATTCACGAAGGAGATTCCTTCGATGATTCCGCGCGAGGCGAGCAGCAGTGCCGCAGCCACCAGCTCCTTCACCGCATTGGCGTTTGCCCCCGGCGTGTTGAATACCGGTATGCCACGTGCCGTGCAGATGCCAACCGGGATGTTGTTATAACCAGCGCCAGCGCGTGCGATCGCCTTCACCGATTCGCCGATCTCCTCCTCCGTGAGCTTGTGGGAGCGCAGCAGGATCGCATCCGGATGACCGATCTCGCTCGCCACCTCGTAGCACTCGCGACCGAAGCGTTCGAGTCCGCGAACGGAAATCTGGTTGAAGGTACGGATCCTGAACATTCCGGTCTCTCCCTGTTGCTGGCCACCACCGGGCCGTGGTAAATCAAAGGCGCGTCATTCTAGCTCAGTGCATGCGACTGCCAGACGCGCGATTGCCGGTAATCCGTCGACTACGCATCAGGCAGGGCACGTCGAGCGCGTGCCACCGAAGCTGCGGCACGATCCCGAACCAGCACGGCTCATCTGTATCTGTATCTGTATCTGTATCTGTATCCGTATCCATATCCGCGTCCGGTCCACGCAGGGCCAGCGCCGCGCTGTACGACGTTTGCAGACGATGACACCAGAAGTTCCAGCTCGCCGGTTGCGGCTCCAGCTCCACCTTCGCACCGAAACCCAGATACCCTTCGGCGCGACGGAAATCAAACCAGAAATCACCCAGCGATCGTGACAGCCCTTCACCGGTGGCTTTCACGAAGGCTTCCTTCAACGTCCAGATGTCGTAGAACTCCGCAGCCAGTCCCGTCTCTTCCAGACCGATCAGACGCGCCGCCTCCGACTGTGCGAAGTTGCGCTGCGCGAGTCCGTGGAAATTGCGTGCCGGACGATGGAATTCCAGATCGACC
>DAOLKH010000374.1:0-2446 GCA_035331685.1 Pseudomonadales bacterium | reverse complement strand
AGCGAACTGGTCTCGCTGTTCGCATGGACTGTCGAGGAATTCCTGGAACGCACGGCCGGCACCCCGCTGTATCGCCTGGGGCATGAACGCTGGCTGCGCAACCTCTCCGTCGCCCTCGGCAACGGCCCACCGAGCGACGCTGCGCGGGCTGCGCTCGCGGCACGTGCGGAGCATCCCTCGGAGCTGGTGCGCGAACACGTCGCATGGGCCATGCAGCGGCTGGCGATACCGGCGGGTGGCAGCCCGTAGAAGCTGCTGCAAAAGTCTGCGATCGTCGATGCACGCTTGGCACGCGTCGCTGCCAGCATCGGCACGGACTGCTTCAGTGATCGATACGAAAGAAGGTATCGCGGTAGTGGCGCAGCTCGGTGATCGACTCGCGGATATCATCCAGCGCACGGTGACTGCCCTGCTTGGTCAGGCTTGCCAACACCTCGGGACGCCAGCGGCGTGCCAACTCCTTGATCGTGCTCACGTCGAGATTGCGGTAGTGGAAGAACGCCTCGAGTCGGGGCAAATGCTGCGCCATGAAGCGTCGGTCCTGGCAAATGCTGTTGCCGCACATCGGCGACTTTCCGGCAGCGGCATGCTGGGCCAGGAAATCCAGCGTGATCCGCTCCGCCTCCCGCTCGTCGATCCTGCTCGCACGTACGCGCCCGACGAGCCCCGATGCACCGTGGGTGCGCGTGTTCCATTCGTCCATTGCCGCCAGCGTCGCATCATCCTGGTGGATCGCAAGCACCGGCCCCTCGGCAATCACGGCAAGCGCGGCATCGGTGACTATGGTGGCGATTTCGAGCACGCGATCGCGTTGCGGATCGAGGCCGGTCATCTCCATGTCGACCCACACCAGTGCGTCGTCGGACAGCATGCTAGACTCCTCGGCGATATGACTGACCCCACCTGCCACATTATGCAACACGCCGTCAGCGCTGCACCCGCATGGCCGGTCGCAGGCTGAGCCACAACCAGGCCCGGCGTGTGCGTGCGCTGCACCAACGCCACGAAGACGAATCCCGGCACGACGGCTCCGGCCCGCTGCGCACAGGCGTGATCATCGCGCGCTTCGGCAAGCAGGTCGAACTGGAAGATGCACAGACGCCCGGCGTACTCGCGCGCGCCCACATCCGCGCCAACATCGACTCGCTGGTCGCGGGCGACAGGGTCACCTGGCAGGCCGGCGAAGACGGGACCGGCGTGGTCGTCGCGCGCAGCGAGCGCAGCAGCGTGCTGCTGCGCCCGGACATGCAGGGGGCGCTGCGCGCCGCCGCAGCGAACCTCGACCAGATCGTCATCGTGATCGCACCGGAACCGCCGCCACATGCCAACCTGCTCGACCGCTATCTCGCCGCAGCCGAGGATGCCGGACTGCGTGCCGTGATCCTGCTGAACAAGACCGACCTGATCGGCGATCCGGCCTCCCTCGATGCACTGCTCGAACCGTATCGTGCAATCGGCTATTCGGTACTGCGCGCCAGCGCGCACTCGATGCAGGGGCTCGCAGAACTCGAGGCGGCACTTGCAGCCCACACCACGGCATTCACCGGACAGTCCGGCGTCGGCAAGTCATCACTGATCGCGGCGCTGTTGCCACGCGAGGACATCCGCATCGGCGAGTTGTCACACGCCGCGACCAAGGGGCGGCATACAACCACGACGGCGCGCCTGTATCATCTTCCGGCCGGTGGTGATCTGATCGACTCACCCGGCATCCGTGAGTTCGGTCTCGGGCATTTCGACGCGCGACGCGTGGCTCGTGGATTCATCGAATTCCGCCCCTGGATCGGTAGCTGTCGCTTCCGCGACTGCCGCCACCACGACGAACCTGGCTGTGCACTGCGCGAGGCAGTCGCACACGGTGCGGTGAGCTCGCAGCGCTATGCGAGCTACCTGCAGATCATCGGAGATTGCTCATGAACGAACAGTGGAGCGTGTTGCGCACACGCGCATTCATCGCGCTGCAGTACCTGCTGCCACAGCATCTGCTCTCGAGGCTGCTCGGTCGGCTGGCACATGCGCGCTTCGCCCCGCTGAAAAACACGCTGATCCGTCGTTTCATCGCACGCTTCGATATCGACATGAGCGAGGCGGCACAACCCGAGCCTGCGGCCTACGCGCATTTCAACGCGTTCTTCACGCGTGCACTGCGCCCCGGTGCGCGCGAGATCGACACTGCCGCCGATGCCGTCGTCTCTCCGGCCGACGGCGCCGTGAGCCAGATCGGCACGATCGAAGCGGGCCGGATCTTCCAGGCCAAGGGACACGCGTTCAGCACCGCCGAACTGCTCGCCGACAGCGCCGATGCGACACTGTTCGACGGCGGTGCATTCGCGACGATCTACCTCTCGCCACGCGATTACCACCGCGTGCACATGCCGCTCGCAGGCAGGCTGCGCAGACTGCGTCATGTACCGGGGCGGCTGTTCTCGGTGAACCCGGCCACGGC
>DAOLKH010000373.1:0-2466 GCA_035331685.1 Pseudomonadales bacterium | reverse complement strand
GCCGAGGTGCTGAACGCGCGTGCCGGACGCAGCGCAGGGATCTTCATCAAGTGCAACAATCTGGTCGATGAAGGAATCATCGAACGGCTCTACGATGCCTCGCAGGCCGGCGTGAAGATCCGCGTGATCGTGCGCGGCATGTGCGCACTGGTGGCTGGCGTGAAAGGCGTCAGCGAAAACATCGAGACGATCAGCATCGTCGACCGCTTTCTCGAACACAGCCGCGTCTACGTATTCCACAACGACGGCGAACCGCGCTACTTCATTTCGTCAGCCGATCTGATGACACGCAACCTGGACCATCGCGTCGAGGTCACGGTGCCGATCTACGCCGCCCATGCACAGCGCCTGCTGCAGCGGCTGCTCGACACCCAGTGGGCGGACAACGTGAAGGTACGCCTGCTCGGCGCTGCGCAGGACAACGACTACCGCGAACGCGGCCACCGCCGTCGCCTGCGCTCGCAGGAAGCGCTGCACCGCCTGTATCTCGAAGACCAACAGCGCGAATTCACCACGCTGGAGGCTCGCGGCGAGCAAGCCTAGTCGTGGCGTTTGCCGCCGCCCATGCAGTCGGGAGAATCCGGCGCGCCGCCCTGCGCCTGCCACTCTTCGGGCGTATACGCGTGCACCGACAGCGCGTGCACACCACCGGCGAGTTCGCTGGCGAGTGCGGCATGCACGCGCCGGTGTCGCTGCACACTGCGCTCGCCGTCGAACACCGTGCTCACGACCACCACACGGAAGTGCGTCTCCGAGCCAGGCGGCACGCTGTGGCGGCTGCTCTCGTTGAGCACCTCGAGGTATTGCGGCGCAAGCGCCTGCTCGAGATGACGCTGGATCGACTGCTGGATGCGCATCGGACGGTCTTCTCCTCGCGGAACGGCCTTATTCACTGGCCCATGCAGGGCGAGGACAGGATAATAATCGCGTTCACCCCGCACACGAAACCGCAGACTTCCCATGCGCAGACCCGAGCTCCTGTCTCCAGCCGGCACGTTCAAGGCGATGCAATACGCGTTTGCCTACGGCGCCGATGCGGTCTATGCGGGTCAGCCGCGCTACAGCCTGCGCGTGCGCAACAACGACTTCAACCGCATCGAACGACTTGCCGAGGGAATAGCCCACGCGCACGCACTCGGCAGACAGTTCTTCGTCGCGAGCAACGTTTCCCCGCACAACGACAAGCTGCGCAGCTACCTCGCCGACATGGAGCCGGTCATCGCGATGCGCCCGGACGCGCTGATCATGGCCGACCCCGGCCTGATCATGCTGGTGCGCGAACGCTGGCCGGACATGCCGGTGCATCTCTCGGTGCAGGCAAACGCGATCAACTGGGCGAGCGTGAAGTTCTGGCAGCGCATGGGCCTGACGCGCGTGATCCTGTCGCGTGAGCTCGCGCTCGATGAAGTCGCCGAGATCCGCCAGCACTGCCCCGACATCGAACTGGAAGTCTTCGTCCACGGTGCGCTGTGCATGGCGTATTCGGGCCGTTGCCTGCTCTCGGGCTACATGACACACCGGGACCCTAACCAGGGCGCCTGCACCAACAGTTGCCGCTGGAAATACCAGGCGCACGAAGCCGTCGAGACGAGCACCGGCGACGTGGTCGCCGTGCAGGAGCCGGTGCAAAACGATATGGGCGAGCGCATCTTCCTGCTGCAGGAGGAAGGACGACCCGGCGAATACATGCCTGCCTTCGAGGACGAACACGGCACCTACATCATGAATTCGCGTGATCTGCGTGCAATCCAGCACGTGCAGCGGTTGATCGAGATCGGTGTCGACTGTCTGAAGATCGAGGGACGCACCAAGTCGCACTACTACGTGGCACGCACGGCACAGGCGTATCGACGCGCGATCGACGACGCACTTGCCGGTCGCGGATTCGACATGGGGCTGATGGACGAACTCGAAAAGCTCGCGAGCCGCGGCTACACCGAGGGTTTCTACCGCCGCCATCCACCGGGCGAGTACCAGAATTACGAACAGGGCGTTTCGCGCAGCGACTACCAGCAGTTCGTCGGCGAGGTACTCGAAATCGACGCTGCTTCCGGCCTGATCACCGTTTCGGTCAACAACCGCTTCGAGGTCGGTGACCGCATGGAGCTGATGTCGCCACAAGGCAACTGCGACTTCGTCCTCGGCGAACTGTGGAGCGAAGGCGGCGAAAGCCGCGAAGTCGCGCCCGGCTCGGGCCATGTGGTACGCCTGCCGTTGCCGGAGGCGGCACGATCACTGCGTGATCCGGAGTTTTCCGTCCTCGCCCGCTATCTCTGAGGCGACGAGGAGCAGCACTGCCAGGTGCAGCGCCGCACGGTGCAGCGCCGCACGGTGCAGCGCCGCTGCACCCTACTGCCTTACGAGGAAAGCGGCGTCAATACATCAGCGCGAACAGCTTGCGCTGATACTCGGCTGCGAGTGGGTCACCCTTGCCTAGCGAACGGATGATGTCGAGCAGGGTCCTGC
>DAOLKH010000372.1:0-2468 GCA_035331685.1 Pseudomonadales bacterium | reverse complement strand
ATCTGCAGATGCGCGTACGGGTTCCTGCACGCGTTCAGCCGGTCCTTGACGGCGACCATGCAACCCACATGGTCGGGAGCGCCGTAGCGCTCCATATACAGACGCATGTACGGCGCGAAGAAGCCGCCCGCGCCGGCATTCACGTGCGGCACGAACGGCATGCGCGGCGACAACGCCCAGGTCGCGTTCGACTCAGACTGCTTCTCGAAGGTGACTGTCAGCACCCGCCGGAATGCACCGCTCTGCACGTAGTTCGCCGCGACCACGGCAGTCGATCCACCGACGCTGCCCGCGGTATGCACACGCAGCACCGGCTTGCCGTTGCCACCGAGCGCGTCGGTCAGGTACAGCTCGGGCATCAGCACGCCTTCGAACATGTCCGGTGCCTTGCCGAGCACCAGCGCATCGATATCCTTCCACTCGCAACCGGCATCGGCCAGTGCGCGCTCGGCGGCCTGGCGCACCAGACCGGCAATCGAGACATCCTTGTGCTTCGACTTGTGCTTGGTCTGACCAACGCCGACCACCGCTGCCCGATTTGCCATGATTCAGGCCTCCAGTACCGCGACCAGGTTCTGCTGCAGGCAATGCCCGGAAGTCGCGTGCGCGACCCCGCGATCGGCCTTGCCATCGATGATGCGTTCGGCGACGAAACCGATGCGATCGAGCCCCGCAACCATCATTGCGTTCGCCGCCAGCGCTCCGCCGGACAGGTTGACCGGCACCTCGTCGCCCAGGCCGAGCGCACGACGCAGGATGATTTCCTGATGGCTGAACGGAGCGTGCAGTTCGGCGAGATCAACCGGGCCCTGTGCAACGCCGGCCCTTTGTGCCGCAAGGCGGGTGGAAGCCGAATGCATGAGGTCACGCGCACCGAACACGCCGGTTTCCATGCGATGGTCGATGCCGCGAATCCAGGCCGGGCGCGCGCACAGACGCCTCGCAGCCGTTCCCGATGCGATCAGCATCGCGGAGGCACCGTCGGTGATCGGCGCGCAATCGTGACGGCGCAGTGGTGAGACGAACGTGGGCTCGGCGAGCAGCGCATCGACCGTGAAACGCCCCTTCAACTGTGCACGCGGATTGTCCAGCGCATTGGCGCGACTGCGCACCACCACTTCGGCCAGGTCGCGTTCGCTGACCGTTCCGCCGTCGAGCAGTGCACGCGCCTGCAGCGCCGCGGTGCTGACCGAATCCGGCCACAACGGCACCTGGTAATAGGGATCGAGCTGCAGGCTCAGCACGCTGCGCAGCTCACCAGGAGACGATTTGCCGAACCCGTACACCAGGCAGACCTCGGCCTCGCCAGTCCAGATCTTCAGCAGCGCCTCGTACAGCGCCCATGCGGCGTCCATCTCGACATGGGACTCCTTGATCGGCGGCACCGTCGCCACTGCCGAGAGGCCCTCGACGAACGCAAACGCCGCACCCTGCAGGTAGTCGCAACTGCCGGAACAGGTGAAGTCCACCTCCTTCATCGTGATGCCAGCCCTGTGCATCACCTCGCTCACCACCGGCATGATCAGCTCGCTCTCGTTCGCTGCGCCGGCGTAGCGGCTTTGCGGCCCCTGCACGTACCCAATGATCGCTGCCTCGCGCATGTTCATGCTCCCTCGACCGGCTTGAACCAGGCAATGTTCTCGAAGGTGTAATCCCACTCCGCACGCGGCTTCCACACCGCCTGCACACGCATCCCCACGTGTACCTGCCCGGCAGGCACTTCGCTCACCAGGTGCAGGCACGCCATGTCGGTACCGTCGAGCAGGATATTGGCCGCGATGAACGGTGGCTTGATCGGGTTGCCCGGCAACGGGATGTGCACGATCGTGAACGATTCGATCACACCCTGGTCCGCCACCTCGACCTCCTCCTCGGTCGGGATGCCGCAGCGCGCGCACGAACCGCGCGCCGGTACATAGACGCTGGCACACCCCGGGCAGCGCTGCCCCACGATGCGTCCCTCGCGAATGCGCGACAGGAAGCGTGCCAGCGCGGCTCCGGCAGTGAATTCGTATTGCAGGTTGATCGGCACCTCGATGCCGGTCACGGGTTCGCGTGCGTCGCTCATCGGTGGACTCCTCAGGCCGGCTCGAAGCAGGCGATGTCAGTGATCGATCCGCGTGTCTCCTCGGCCCAGCGCGCCCTGACGCGCATGCCGGTACGCATCGCACCCTCGTCGCCCGCGTCGACCATATGCAGCAGTGGCACGTCGGCGCCGTCGAGGCAGATCAGTGCGAACGCGAACGGATGGCGCAGCAGGTGATGGGACAACGGCGCCTTGACCCAGCACCACGTGGTCACGGCGCCGGCATCGGCCACCGGCACCAGCTCGTCGAGTGCAGCCGATGTCTCCGGATCGTATTCGGCAGGCGGCACGATGATGCGCCCGTCGCTGCCGCGCACCCCCAGGATCTCCCGTTCGCGCAAGGCGGTCAGGAAGCGCCCGATCAACGGACCCGTGGAACGGG
>DAOLKH010000371.1:0-2472 GCA_035331685.1 Pseudomonadales bacterium | reverse complement strand
GGTCATAGAGGCGGTGCGTGGTGGTGGGCCGCGTCATCAGCGGGCGCGCGGGCAGTGCCAACTGCGACGGCAGGTCGATGATCTCGAATTCCCAGTCCAGCGCGCGTGCCACGTGGAAGACGACTTCGCGCAGGCTCAGCGCATGCGTGTCGGCCGCATTGAATATCTCGCCGCAGGCGCTCCCGGGCTGGTCGACCGCCAGCAGCAGGGCATGCGCCATGTTCTCCGCGTATCCGTAGGCGTCCAGGCTCAGTCCGCCGTCGGGCAGGATGATATGCCGCCGCCGGTCCAGCACCCGGCGAACCACGATCCATTCGCGTGGCGCCCCCTGGTACGGTCCGTACACGTAGGGGTAGCGAAAGTGCGTGGCGTCGGGATGGTGGCGGAACACCGCTTCCTCGGTACGCACGATGCGCCAGCCTTTCTCGTCCTGTGCCGGCTCGCTGACCAGCACAGCGTCTTCGCGCAGCGGCGCGGGCAACCCCTCCGGGCTGTGCAGGAAAGGATTCATGTAGCCCAGATAGGCGGGCCCGCCGCCAACCGAGATGAAGCGTCCGACGCGTCCTGCAAAGATCTCGGCGATCGCACGCAGGCGGCCATAGGTTGCGATGCACAGGTCCCAGCGCCGATCACCGATCGCCGCACTCAGCGCCGCAGGATCGTGAGGACTCACATGGATGTGACCTACCTCGGGAGGGATCTCGTCCACCTCGTGGCGGCCGGTATGCAGGATCTCGACCCGCCAGCCGCGTGCGAGGAGCCCGTTGACGATGAATGGACCGGTCGGGCCGGTGCCGCCAATGACCAGTGCTTGCATGTCGGGAGCCTCGGATTACAGGTAGTTCTTGCGCAGCGCATCGGCGCAGAGCGGTGACAGCAGTGCGGGCGCCACGTCCAGCACCGTCAGGGCGCCGTACTGGCCCATCCGGTGCAGGCGATGTGTGGCGCGTGCGTACGCGACCAGCACGCTGGCGGTGAATTCCGGATTGCTGTCCAGTTGCAGGCGGTATTCGATCACCTGTCGCAATGCCGGCGACGTGTTGCCACTGCGAATGACAAAACCGCCGTGCGGCATTGTGCTGTGGTTGCGTGCCAGTTCTTCGGCGCTGATGAACGTGACGGTGGTGTCGTACTCGTCGAAGTAATGCGGCATGGTGACGATGGCATGGCGTACGGCATTGGCATCGGCACCGGCCTCGAGCACTACATGGCAGTCACGCGTGTGTTTCTCCCGCGTGGTGAGCTGGGGGCGCTTGCCGCTGCGCACCTGTTCGATCGCTGTCTCGGCCGGAATCGTGTATTGCACGGCGGCCGCAACGCCGGGCACGCGCCGCAGCGCGTCGGAGTGCCCCTGGCTCAGGCCCTTGCCCCAGAAGGTGTACGTGGCCCCGTCAGGCAGCATCGCCTCGCTCATCACGCGGTTGATCGAAAACAGGCCCGGATCCCAGCCGGCGGAGATCAGCGCGGTGGTATTGCCTGCACGTGCTGCACGATCGACGGCGGCGAAGTGTTCGGGAATGCGTGCGTGCGTATCGAAGCTGTCCACGATGTTGAAGCGGGCCGCCAGCTCCGGCGACTGTGCGGGCAGATCGTCCCTGGAGCCTCCGCACAACACCAGTACATCGACCTGGCCCGCGTGGGCAGGCAGGTCACGCATGTGGTGCACCGGCGTACCGGCGATCTGCGGTGTCAGCGTCGACGGGTCGCGTCGCGTGTAGATGCCGCTCACGCGCAGGTCCGGGTTGTGCGTCACAGCGGTTTCGACGCCACGTCCGAGGTTGCCGTGGCCCACGATGCCGATGCGGATGCGGGCGTCTGTTGCGGCTGTCATGCAATCATCTCCTGCCAGATGGTTCGATGGTCCAAATATGAAACTCGTGCTCAGGCACGCTCTGCGAGCAGATCACGAAAGTGCGTGCGCAGCTCGCGCTTGAGCAGCTTGCCGCTGGGGTTCTTCGGCAGCGCATCGACGAACACGACCGCCTTCGGCACCTTGAACGGCGCCAGATGCGCGCGGCAATGCGCGATCACCTCGCTTTCCGTGAGCACCTGGTCTGCCTTCGCAACGATCACCGCGGTGACACCCTCGATCCAGTACGGGTGCGGCAGGCCGATCACCGCGACTTCCGCAACACCCGGGTGGCGGTAGATCGCCTCCTCGACCTCGCGGCTGGCGACGTTTTCGCCGCCTGTGTTGATCATGTCCTTCTTGCGGTCGACGACCGTGATGAAACCCTCGTCGTCGATCGTCGCCAGGTCGCCACTGTGGAACCAGCCTCCGGCAAATGCTGCCGCCGTGCGCTCCTCGTCACGGAAATACCCGCTGCACAGCTGCGGCGAGCGGTGCACGATCTCGCCGACCTCGCCGGGCTGTTCCTCGCGCATGGCTTCGTCGACGACGCGTGTCTCGACATTCAGCACCGCGCGGCCCGCCGAGCCCGCCTTGCGCAGTTGATCCGACGGCTTGAGTAC
>DAOLKH010000370.1:0-2476 GCA_035331685.1 Pseudomonadales bacterium | reverse complement strand
GACCGGAGTGTGCACCAGGATTTCCAGCGCCGTACGCACGATCGCTTCGCGCGAAATGCGCGCCGGCCGGCCTGGTCCGCGGGTTTGCGCAGAGTCGGCACGGGGTTTCGATCGCGGTACTGTTCGGCTCGGTTGAATCATCACGGCAATGCCATGTTCGTGCTTCTGACATCAACGCTCGGCGACCCGCATGGTAGCGCCGCGTACGTATCGTTGACAGCATTTCTGCTGCGCCTTAAGTTAAACGCCTAACTAATTACGAGCACGGCGTCGCGCCCGCCGGCGCGAAGGCCTTGTGCCAGGGAGGATCCAGTGCAGCTTGTCAGATCCACGCTGCTGGGATTTGCCGTCCTGTTTGCCGCCACCGGCTGGACCGCAACTGCCCGCGATGTCGCCATCGACAGCGACGATATCGCTGGGGTGGTACGTGGTCCCACCGGGCCGGAGGCAGGCGTCTGGGTGATCGCCGAAACCACCGACCTGCCGACACGCATGACACGGATCGTGGTCACCGACGACGAAGGGCGCTACCTGGTCCCGGATCTGCCCCCTGCAAGCTACCGCCTGTGGGTGCGCGGTTACGGCCTCGTGGATTCCGAACCGCTGGTGAGCCACCCCGGCACACACCATGAGCTGCGGGCGGTGCCGGCACCCGGTCCACGCGAGGCGGCGCAGTATTTCCCTGCCAACTACTGGCTTTCGCTGTTTCAATCGCCGAAGGAAGACGAATTTCCCGGCACTGGCGAGAGTGGCAACGGCATTGCCGAGGCGATGCCGGACCAGCAGCACTGGATCCACGTGCTCACCGAACGCTGCCGGCTCTGCCACCAGCTCGGAACACAGGCAACGCGCGAACTCCCCGCCTCACTCGGCAGCTTCGCGAACTCGCAGGAAGCCTGGCGCCACCGCCTGACGCTGGGCGTGCTGGGTGGATGGATGAGCGCCGAAGCGAGCCGCATGGGTCCGCGCGCGATCACCGAACTCGCCGCGTGGAGCGACCGTATCGCCAACGGGGCACTGCCACCGACACCGCCGCGCCCGAGTGGCGTCGAACGCAATCTGGTGCTCACGTTGTGGGATTGGGGTGCTGGCGCCATGACGCACGACGTGAGCAGCACCGCGCGCTTCCACCCGCAGGTGAATGCCAACGGCCGCGTGTACGGAGTGTCGGAACGCAAATGCTGCGCCGGTGACATCTCGGACAAGATGGTGTGGTTCGATCCGGCCGACAACACGGTCGGCGAAATGATGGTGCCCACCCGCGATCTCGACATCCAGCCAAGTCCGCACAACCCGATGCTGGACAGCAGGGGTCGCGTGTGGATGACGGCCGCGTTCCGCCAGCCCGCGAACAACCCCGGCTTCTGCACCGATCCGGCGAATCCTTACGCGAAGCTGTTCCCACTCCCGTATCCGGCCGGAACACCGCGCCAGCTCGTGATGTACGATCCCGCAACCGGCAGCATGAAGACGATCGAAACCTGCTCCGGCACTCACCACCTGCAGTTCGACAAGGACGACACGCTGTACCTGACCGGCGACATCAAGGTTGCAGCGTGGCTCGACACGCGCGTCTACGATCGTACCGGCGACGTCGCTGCCGCCACCGGATGGTGTCCGCTGATACTCGACACCAACGACAACGGACGCATGGACAACTGGGCGGAGCCGGATTATGGCAAGCCGTATTCCGGTCCGCAGAAACCTTCCGATCCGTCGCAGGACCAGCGCATTTCCGGATTCCTCTACGGCCTGGGCGTGGACCGGACAGACGGCAGCGTGTGGTACGCGCTGCAGAGCTACGGAGCCGACGAGCAGGCACCCATTCCGAGCGGAATCGTGCGCATGGAGCGTGGCAACGACCCGCCACGAACCTGCCGGGTCGAGTACTACGAGGCGCCCGTCGTCGATGGCAAGGCGCTCGCATTCAGCCCGCGCGGTGTCGAGGTGGACAGCGAAGGCGTGGCGTGGGTCGGCTTTGCCACGAAGATCGGTCGTTTCGATCGCCGCCAGTGCAAGACGCTGCGTGGTGCGGACGCGACGGGACAGCACTGCCCCGAGGGATGGACCTTCTACGATGCACCCGGGCCGAAAATTGCGAATACCGGCGTGAGCGCAGACCATCACTACCTGTCGTGGGTCGATCTGTACGACACGCTCGGCCTCGGCAAGGACGTACCGATCATCCCCGGCACGAACTCGGATTCGCTGCTTGCGGTGGACCCGCACAGCGGGAAGATCACGGTGCTGCGTGTGCCCTATCCGATGGGTTTCTATTCGCGTGGCCTCGACGGTCGCATCGACGACCCCAAGGCGGGCTGGAAAGGCCGTGCCGTCTGGTCGAACTACGCGTCCGTTCCGCAGAAGCACACCGAAGGCGGGCTCGCTGCGCAATCGAAGGTAGTGAAGTTTCAGATCCGGCCGCATCCGTTGGCGAAGTGAGGACACAATGAATGAACTGGATCGAGGCATGAGC
>DAOLKH010000369.1:0-2480 GCA_035331685.1 Pseudomonadales bacterium | reverse complement strand
GAGTGCGGTACGGTTGCGCTGCGGCTTGCGCCATACGGTCGCGACGCGGATATCGGCCCCATGTGTGCACGGCAACTGCCGCAGTGCTCCGAGCGTATGTTCGATCGTGACCCCGGTATCGAACACGTCGTCGACCAGCAGGACGCGACGGCAGTCGAAGCCGGCCTCGGCCAGGGTATCGAGTCCGTGGATACGGGTACGCGGCTCGCGTTGATCGATTCCTGCATACAGTGTGGTGCGCAGCGGCAGGTGCTCGCAGTGCAGCCCGCGATAGGCGAGCGCCTCATGAAGAGCGACCGCAACCGGGGCACCGCCGCGCCACAGCCCAAGCAGCAGTGTGGGTGCAAAACCGCTGTCGATCACCTGGCGTGCGAGTCGCAGCGAGTCCTGCAGGAGTTCGTCGGCGCCGATCCAGCGTTTTGTACCAGCAGGAGTCACGGCACGCCGGCACCGGGAACCGCAACCTGCGTGCACTCGATGCGCCCGTTGCGGGTGCCGTGCGCCGCGCGCAGGCTCAGCGTCGCGGCGGTGATGCCGTACAGCGTGCGACGCTCCGGGCCACCGAGCACGCAGGCGATTGCAAAGCGCTCCCCGGTCGACACGCGATGGCTGATCCGCCCGCCGCGCTCCATGCGCAGGAACTCGTGCGTGGTCGGGGATGCAATCCATAGCGCCTGTTCGCTGTCGACGCAGATGCCGTCACATACCGCGTTGTCAGGCAGGCGACCGAACACGCGCCGGTTCAACAGGGCGCCGCTCGCGGCCATGTCGAACTCGATCACCTCCGGTGAGGCGCTCTGACCGACGAACAGCAGCTTGCCGTCGGCGTCTATCGCCATGCCGTTGGGGCACCACAACTCCTCGGCCGCGAGCACGGCCTGTCCACCGGGTTCGATGCCTACCAGCGCGGTGCTGCGTGGCGCTTCGGTTTCGTAGTCGAAGCCGAAATTGCTGACCCACGCACGGCCGTTGCGGTCCACCACCATGTCGTTGAGCTTGCTGCGTGATATCGGAGCGGTGGCGCAGTAGCGCTGCAGCGTGCCGTTGGCGTACCGCCAGATCTCGTGTTCTGCCATCTGCACGATCAGCAGTCCGCCGTCTGGCAGCCAGCCGAGCCCGGATGGTTCACCGGGGGTGCTCACCACGGCCTGCACCTGGCCTGCTGCGTCCACCCGCAGCACGCGCTGTTCGGTGATGTCCGACAACCACAACGCCCCGTCGTGCCAGCGCGGGGCCTCACCGAAACCGAGTCCGGATACCCAGGGTGTCAGCGTCAGGCGTTCGGCGTTCATCGATGATTCCTCTTTCTTCCATTTCCTGCGGTGATTGCGCACCATAGCGCCCCGATCGATCGCCGCCAACAGGAGAACAGGCCATGAAGGATGCACCTGCGAAGATCACCTGTCTGGTGTTCTATGCAGCGACGCTGCTGTCGTTGCTGTTCACCTGGCCGCCGGTGCTCGAGGCGATCCTGCAGTACGGAACGCTGTTCCTGCTGGTCGCGCACGCGATCGAGGTTGGCGTTGCCTGGCGCTGGCTGCGGCTGTACGAGGGGCCGCTGATTCTGAGCGTGCTGTTCACGCTGCTGTTCGGCTACGTGCACTGGATGCCATACAAGCGGCGTGCGCAGACCGAGCGGGCCTGATGCCTGGCAACGCCAGCGCACGCGGCGTGTCGATGCATCGCTGGCTGGGCTGGCGTCCGCTGCATTTTGTCGTGGTCGGTCTTGTCGCATGGTGGGTGGCCGGCCCGCAACTGCGCGAAGTGGAGCTGCACGATCCGATCGTGCTGGCTCCTGCGCAGATTGCGGCGCTGCACGACGGCTGGATTGCCGTGACGGGGCAGGCGCCCGATGCGACGCAGATGCGCGCACTCGAGCAGCGCGAGATCGATGACGAGATCCTGTTCCGCGAGGCACTCGCTCGCGGGCTGCAGCGCAGCGACGCGGTGGTGAGGCAGCGCCTGCTGCTGAACATGCGCTTTCTCGATCCGAAGACGCAAGCCTCCGACGAGCAGTTGCTGCGCCAGGCAATGGAACTGGGGCTGCATCGCAACGACGTGGTGGTGCGCCGTCGGCTGGTACAGGTGATGGAGTTTTCGTTCGAGGCCGAGGCAGATCACGCGCCGCCGTCCGAGGCTGAACTCGCGCGGATGTACGAGCAGCAACGCGGAGATTTCCTGCTGCCCGCCCGCTGGCGGCTACGGCACATGTACTTCAGCAAGGAGCGTCGCGGCAGGCGCGCGGGCGATGATGCGCGTGCAACGCTCGCCCTGCTCGAGCGATCGGCCGCCGAGGAGCTGGCGGACTCCGCACGTGGCGATCCCTTCCTCGGCGGCCTGACGCTGCCGTTGCTCGACGAGCAGCAGCTTGCGGCCCAGTTCGGTGCTGCGTTTGCACACGCAGTTGCCGGTTGCGAGCTGCAGCGCTGGTGTGGACCACTGCGTTCGAGCTACGGCGAACATCTGGTGCTGATCGAGGA
>DAOLKH010000368.1:0-2480 GCA_035331685.1 Pseudomonadales bacterium | reverse complement strand
GGGTTCCTCGACCTCGTCTTCGAGTGGGCCGGTCGCTACTACCTGGCCGACTACAAGTCGAACTGGCTCGGCGGCCGTCCCGAGGACTACGCGCCCGAGCGCCTGGCCACTGCGATGGCCGAGCACCGCTACGACCTGCAGTACGCACTCTACACGCTCGCGCTGACGCGACTGCTGCGCCAGCGCCTCGGGGAGACCTTCGATTACGAACGCCACGTCGGTGGTGTCTACTACCTGTACCTGCGCGGAATGCGTGCAGCCGCCGGGGCACGTCACGGCGTCTGGTACGCACGGCCTGCGCGGGAACTGATCGAGGCGCTGGATGCACTGTGCAGCGGGGGCGACGGCGATGACAACTGATCGACCGACGCCGGCAGGAATGATCGACGGGCTGCGGCCGGTGGACCAGCACTTCGGTGAAATGCTGGCACGAAGGGCACAGCACGACCCAGACACGATCGCGCTGGTTGCGGCGCTCGTCTGCGCCGAACTCGGAAAGGGCCATCTGTGTCTCGACCTGGACGAGGCATCGCTGCCGGAGTCGGTCGGTGCAGCGGGCCTGGACGTCGCGCGCGTGCTTGCTGCGCTGCGTGCCGAACCCGGGCTGTGCCAGGACTGCGCGGTGCCGGGAGAGGCACGCCCACTGGTGCTCGACGGCTCGCGCGTGTACCTGCACCGCTACTGGCTTGCGGAGCACCGGGTCGCGGCGCGACTGCGGGCGCTGGCGGGGCAACCGGTCGCGCTGCACGCCGACGCCCCACGCTGGCTCGACGCCCTGTATCCCGGCAATGACAGCGGCACGAACGCCCAGAAGCTTGCGTGTGCGACCGCGCTGACACGCGGACTCGGCGTGATCAGCGGCGGTCCGGGCACCGGCAAGACGACCACCGTCGCGCGTCTGCTCGCCGTGTACGCGCGTGACGCACTCGCGCGTGGCGAACGCATTGCAGTGCGCCTTGCCGCTCCGACCGGAAAGGCGGCGGCACGCGTCGGTGAAGCGCTCGCCCACGAGTTTGCACGTCTCGGCGAACAGGGCCTGCTCGACCCGGCACTGCGGGCCGCACTCCCGACCGAGGCGCTGACGCTGCACCGGCTGCTCGGCGCCAGCGCGACGCGCGGCTTCGCTCACCACCGTGCGAATCCGCTTGCTGCCGATCTGGTTGTCGTCGACGAATGCTCGATGATCGATCTGCGGCTGCTGGATGCGTTGCTCGATGCACTGCCCGTCGGAGCGCGACTGCTGTTGCTCGGAGATCGCGACCAGTTGGCTGCCGTGGAGCCTGGCAACGTGTTCGGCGTACTGTGTGCACACGCCGGAACTCCGGGTCCCGCGCGCGGCGCCGAGCTGCAGGCACTGTGCCGGGTGCAGGTCGAGACGGCTCCCGGCGCCGATGCGATCACCGACGCGATCGCGGTGTTGCGCCACAGCTACCGCTTCGACGCGACCAGCGGCATCGGACGCCTGGCAGCGGCGGTGAACGCCGGCAACCATGCCGAAGCCAACGAGGCCCTTGCGACCGGCGACAGCGTGCGCGTAACGGCATACGACGGATGCATCGACGGCGCGGAACTGCGGGTGCTGCGCGATGCCTACCGCGAGCTGGCAGCTGCAGCGATCGCAGCGCGCGGCAACCCGGCCGCGGCCGCTGAACTGCCGGCGCTGCAGCAACGATTCCGCGTGTTGTGCGCGCTGCGTGACGGAGCCGCCGGGGTAAGCGTGCTGAACCGCCAGCTTGCACAGGCGCTCGCCGAAGCGGGTCTTGCCGATCGCAGCCGCGCCCAGTATCCGGGCCGCCCGCTGATCATCATGCGCAACGATCACGAGCTGAGGCTGTATAACGGCGACCTTGGCATCGTGGTCGATGACGAGGACGGCCACCCGCTGGCGGTGTTCGCCCACGCAGGCGGCGTACGTCTGTTACCTGCGGCCAGACTGCCCGAACACGAGACCGCTTACGCCCTTACCGTGCACAAGAGCCAGGGCTCCGAATTCGACCGTATCGCACTGGTGCTACCCCCCGCACCGGCTGCCAGCGGGCTCGCCGGGCGCGAGCTGCTTTACACCGCGATCACGCGCGCGCGCACCGGCGTCGAGCTGCTGCTGCCCGGAGGCAGGCTTGATGCGTGCTGGCTGGAGCGCGCCCGGCTGCGCTCGGGCCTGGCACGGCGCCTGCAGTCCGGACACGACGAGCCGTCACGACGAACCGGCGCCCGGGCACGGATGGCCGTATAATCCGCGGCCTTGCGAGGCCGGCTGACGGCATACCAGCGGAGAGATCGAGCATGAGCTCCACAGCAAAACGCCAATCGATGGCACAACTTCGTCGCCTGCTGCGCCGCCTGGAACGCTCGCACAGCGGTGACCAGAACGTGTGTCAGACGTGCAGCCTGCAGCGTCTGGCCGCACAACTGGTCGATGAGCTGGAGGCGGAAGCCCACCAGATCGGCTCGCCGGACCTCGGTCCAGGCGCTGCCAGCGT
>DAOLKH010000367.1:0-2491 GCA_035331685.1 Pseudomonadales bacterium | reverse complement strand
CCACAGCACGAGGAGGAGCAGTCGGCGTGCAAGCAGCATCTGGAAATCCTGGCTGACCGGAGGGGCGCTAGGATACACGAGGCACAGGCACGATTGACCGTTGCCGATGCTTCCCCTAGCGTGTGCGCCGGTACAGCGACACTGGAGTTACGATGCTGCCTGCCTGGATTCGCTCCCGCCACGTCTTCCTCGGTGTTTTCATCGTCACTGCCTCAATGATGGGTTTCGGTTTCTGGCTGCAGTACGCGCGCGGCCTCGAACCGTGCCCGCTGTGCATGAGTCAGCGCATCTTCATCGTGCTGCTCGGGCTGACCGGGCTGGTGGCGGCAGTGCACGGGCCGCGTCGACTCGGCGTGCGCATCTACAGTGCGTTCGCGGCAGTGCTCTGCGTGGCGGGTGGTTCCATTTCCGCGCGTCACGTCTGGCTGCAGAGTCTGCCACCGGAGCAGGCGCCTGCGTGTGGGCCCGATCTTGCGTACATGTTCGATGCCTTCCCGCTGAAGGACGCCTTGCGTCTGCTGTTGCGGGGTGATGGCAACTGTGCCACGGTCGACTGGAGTCTCCTCGGCCTGTCGATACCGGCCTGGACGCTGGCAGCGTTTGCGGGCTTTGCGTTGATCGTCGCGTGGACTGCCTGGCGCCCGCGAGTGTGAAAATTACGGTTACACCGGAAAGTTGAAGTTGTTTCTCAGCAAATCCTTGCTACCCTGCTGAACAAGAAGAAATTTCAAGGATGACTGCCGGTACACTGGCAGGCGATGGCAAGGGGGTTCGGGATGAAGAAGAAAATCAACCGCAACGGGGACCGCTGGCGCGCCGTCGACGTGTTGTTGCAACGCTGGCTCGGCGACCGCCAGCAACTGCTGGGCCTGCTGTGCGAGCTCAGTGGCAGGGCCAGAGGAGGCCTGCGACGCGCCGAGACACGTCAGATGCTCGATCGCTTCTGCGAAGTGCTGGTCGATTATGTGTCGGCAGGGCACTTCGAGATCTACGGTGCCCTGCTCGAGGAAGGCGAGCGTCTGGGTGCGCGTCGCTGCCGCGAGGCAGCCCGTCTCTATGCCAGCATCGTGCCGACGACCGTCGTGGCTCTCGATTTCAACGAGCACTACTTTGGCGGTGGCGCCGGACGCCCCCTGATGGAAGAGCTGTCACAGCTCGGACAGGTGCTGGCCGAGCGTTTCGACCAGGAAGATGCGTTGATCTGGCGGCTGCACATGCCGCGACGCAAGGTCGCCTGAAGTCGCTGGTCGTATTTGCGCAGCGCGCATGGACGCTGCGCAGCCTGTCGCAAAAGCACCCGGTCGCCGATACAGACAGAGCGCGCGACGAAGCCTTCACACCGGTGGGACGCTGTAAAAGCGTCCCTGCAGCGCACGCCCCCCCGATGCAAGGGCTTCCGCCGCACGCTTCGCCGCGTTTTGCGACGCAGATCAAGGCTGCGACGGTTGAGGCAGCCTCACTTCGTGGCTTCGGTCGCTTCCGGGGTCGCTTCCGGGGTCGCTTCCGGCGGCTCGATGCCGAGCAGCTCGACATCGAACTTCAGCACCGCGTTCGGTCCGATCAGCCCACCGGCGCCGCCGGGGCCGTAGGCGAGATCGGACGGGATCACCAGTTCCCATTTCGAACCGACCGGCATCAGTTGCAGCGCCTCGACCCAGCCCGGAATCACGCCGCTGACCGGGAAGGTTACCGGTTCGCCGCGGCGAACCGAGCTGTCGAACTCGGTGCCGTCGAGCAGCGTTCCGGTGTAGTGCACCTTCACGGTGTCGCCGACGCCCGGCTTCGGGCCGGTGCCGGCGGTCAGTATGCGGTACTGCAGTCCGCTCGCCGTCGTGACCACGCCTTCCTTCGTGCCGTTCTCCTTCAGGAACGCTTCGCCTTCGCTGGTGTTTTTCGCCGCGAGTTGTGCGTGTTCGGCCTGCATGCGCTCGGTGTGCGTCTTCTGCAACTGCTGCATGCCCGCGGCGATTTCATCCTCGCTCATCGACAGAGTGCCAGTGAACCCTTCACGCACTCCGCGTGCCAGCGCGTCGGCGTCCACCTGCAGGCGGTCGTTGCGGAACTGCTGACCCATCGAGGCGCCGAGGCTGTAGCCCATGCGCTGTTCGTCGGACGAGAACTGCGCCTTGTCCGGTGTGGCGCCGGCAGCGGCGGGTGCTTTCGATTCCTTGCATCCGCCGAGCGCGAGCAGTGCAGCGCAAAGAGCCAGTGGTAAGGCAGCGGAACGGTTCATGCAGATTCCTCGGCGGGATGACGCGCGCGTGCGCGGAAGCGCGGCATCATACATGAGGCGAAGCGGCGCGCATACGCGCTCCCGCGGTGCGCCTTCAGGAGCCTGTTGCAATGGCATCGGGTCGTCAATGCAGGCAGCGTGCGACGAAGCCTTCACACCGGTGGGACGCCGTAAATGCATCCCTGCAGGCTCGAGCGCCGCGTCCCTGTGGCGCATGCCCCCCCGGTTGCGGCCGTCGTGAACATGAATGCTATGATT
>DAOLKH010000366.1:0-2493 GCA_035331685.1 Pseudomonadales bacterium | reverse complement strand
GGTGAACGCCAAGGTCGTACATGCCCATTGCTGCGGCGACCAGCGGCACGTTGTCGATGACGGCCGACAGCAGGCCGATCAGGAACACGATCAGGTCGAGGTTGCCGACGGTGTGGTCGAGGAAGTTGGCGGCCTGCCCCAGCAGTCCGGTGGCCTGCAGGGCCGATACGGCAGTCAGAATCCCGAGGAAGAACAGCACGCTCGGGGTATCGATGCGCCGCAGCACGGTCAGGATGTGCATTCCCGACTGCATGGCCTGTTCGCGGTCCTTGTGCACGACTTCGGACACCACCCACAGCACGCCGAGGCTGAACAGCATGCCCATGAACGGCGGCAGGTGGGTCAGCGTCTTGAATACCGGCACGAACAGCAATCCGCCCATGCCGACGATGAAGATCAGGTCGCGATGTGATTTCGGTACGGCGTATTTCGCCTCGGTTTCGGCGGCGTTCTGTTGCGGGGCTCTGATCTGGCGCCCGCGCAGACGGAACGTCAGGAACAGCAGCGGAATCACCAGGCACACCGTGCTCGGCACGAAGATCGCCGTGATGATCTTCATCGTGGTGATCTGCCCGCCGATCCACAGCATCGTCGTCGTCACGTCGCCGATCGGTGACCAGGCGCCACCGGCGTTGGCGGCGATCACGATGATGCCGGCGAAGAAAAGGCGGTCCGAGTGCTCGTCGATCAGCTTGCGGATCAGCGAGATCATCACGATCGTCGTGGTCAGGTTGTCGAGTGCCGCGGACAGGAAGAAGGTGACGGTGCCGATGATCCACAGCAGCGTGACCATGCTGGTCGAACGGATGCGGTCGGTGATGATCGAGAAACCGCCGTAGGCGTCGACCATCTCGACGATGGTCATTGCGCCGAGCAGGAAGAACAGGATGCTCGCGGTTTCCGCGAAACCTTCCAGCACCTGATGCTGTCCTACCCAGGTCTTGATGATCTCCTCGGTCGACTTGCCTGTCTGCGCGTCCACGAAGGCCTGCGGCAGGCTCGCGATATCGATCAGGCCAGGTGCTGCCAGGATGTAGATGGCCCAGCACAGCACGCCGGTCAGTACTGCCGGGGCAGCCTTGTCGACGTTGACGTTGTGTTCAAGGATGATGAATGCGTAACCGATACAGAAAACGGCGATGATCGCGATCAGCGGCAATGGCATGGTGAGGTTCCGTCGAGACATGGGCGGAAAATTTGTGGCGGTATTCTGGGCCAACGTTCCCATATGCAAAAGCTGAGTCGTTGAACCCTGTGCATATTCCCGAAATGCTGAGCCGCAGCGGCAGGGCTTGTCGCTATGCTGGCTGCCGAATGCCCGCGCACCGGCGGGGCGTGGGTACGGTGGATCGATGCTGGTGGAAATCGAACAACAACAAGAGGAGCAACAGCAGGAATACCATCGCAGTCTCGAGACCACGCTCAACGAATTTCTGGACCTGCTCGCGCGTCACCGTCTCGAACGCGAGCAGAGCCTGCGCCAGACACCCGAGCAGCGCGATCTGTTCGTTTCGCTGCTCATGCGGGAGCACCAGGCGGAATGCGAACGCCGCCTGGCACGGCTGCATCCGGCCGACATTGCGTTTGTGCTCGAACGCCTGCCCGGCGAGGAGCGTGCACAGCTGTGGGCGGTGCTCGAGCCGGCACGGCGTGGTGCGGTGCTGCTCGAGCTCGCCGACGGAGTTCGCGAGAGCCTGATCGCGACGATGTCGCAGGGTGAGATCGTTGCGGCGGTCGAGCACCTCGAATCCGACGGGATCGCCTACCTCGCGCCGGGTCTGCCGCAGGATGCGGTTGCCGCGCTGCTGGCATCGCTCGATCAGCGCGATCGCCAGCGCGTGCGCGAGATGCTCGCGTTTCCGGAAGGTACGGTCGGCGAATTGATGGATATCGAATTCGTGACCGTACGCGACGACGTGCTGATCGAGGTGGTGTTGCGCTACCTGCGCCGGCACGAAGAGCTGCCGGACCCGTTCGACCAGGTGTTCGTGGTCGACCGCGAAGGCGTGCTCGCGGGTGTGATGCGTCTGAAGGATCTGCTGACGCACGACCCCGATTGTCCGGTCGCCGAGGTCATGCAGCGCGATCCGCTGGCATTCACCACGCACGACCCGGTCACCGAGGCGGTCGGCGTGTTCGAGCGCTACGACCTCGTTTCGGCACCCGTGGTCAACCTGCTCGGCAAGCTGACCGGGGTGCTGCATTTCGATGCGGTGATGGACTTCATCAGCGAGCAGGCCGAGGGTCAGCAACTGAAGCAGGTGGGTCTCGATGAGGACGAGGACCTGTTTGCGCCGGTGGCGCGCAGCGTGCGCAACCGCTGGCCGTGGCTCGGCATAAACCTGTGCACCGCGTTGATCGCCTCGCGCGTGATCGGGGCCTTCGAGGCGACGATCGAGCAACAGGTGGCACTGGCGGCGCTGATGCCGGTGGTCGCCAGCATCGGCGGCAACACCGGCAACCAGACCATCGCTCTGGTGATCCGCGGACTGG
>DAOLKH010000365.1:0-2510 GCA_035331685.1 Pseudomonadales bacterium | reverse complement strand
GCGACAGGTACGCTCCATCGCTGCAAGATCGACGTGGTTGCGAGCGTCGACCTCGACCGCATGCACCGATTTCACTCCCAGCCCGAGCAGGTCGGCCGCCTTGCCGATCGAATAGTGCCCGAGACGCGACACCACGATCGCTGCGTCACTGTAGCCATGGTGCGCCAGTGCGCGATGCAGTCCTTCGCGACTTACGCCTTCGAAATTTCCGTCCGGTGGCAGGGCATTGTTGCGCGCCACCCACAGTGCGGTGAGATTCGCGACAGTGCCGCCTGAACAGAACGCGCCAAGTGCGTGCCGGGAGTCCTGCACGTGGCGTGCGTAGAAGGCGTCATCGTTGCCGAATACCAGTCGGTGCAGGATGCCGAGCACCTGTCGCTCGAGCGGTGTGAAGGCCTTGGAGGTCTCGGTCTTCACGGTGTTCTGGTTCAGCGCGATCATCATCTTCGCCAGCGGCAACATGAAGTACGGCAGCGCCGAAGTCATGTGGCCGACGAAGGTCGGTGAGGCGGTATGCACCGATTCTGCGACCACCTTGCGCATCAGGAACTCGGCATGCTCCGAGACGAACACCGGGTCTTCGGGAATGTGCGTGTCGGTGAAGTCATTTTCGATGTCGCTCATGCTGCGTCGGGTCGCAACGATGTGCTCGCGCAGGAAGCCGTGCAGGTTGGCCGATATCCCGGCCTCCAGGCGCGCCAGGGTGGAGTCGGGCGCCTCGGGGACGGTGAAGATGCGATGCAGCGTCTCCAGTGAGGCCTCGGCGGTCTTTTGCGATTCGCTCATCGTGTGCCCGGTGGGTGCTGCGCCTGCGACCGGCGCTATGCTAGAACTTGTGCGCGGGATTGTCAGCGGCGCAGCGTGCGTTGCCTGCAGGCGCCGGGAAGCCTCCGTTGCATATCCTAATGCCGATTCGGCATTGTCATGCGAATCCCGCTTCCTTCTAGAATGTGCGCCTGTCCGTTCGGGGAGGTCCATCGATGGACTGGCAAGGGTGGTTCACGGTAGCGCTTACGGTAGCCGTGCTGGCAACGCTGATAACCGTGCCGCGCCTCGGTACCGATGTGGTGCTGATGGGTGCGCTGTTGTTGCTTGGTGGGACCGGAATCCTCACGCCGGACGAGGCGCTGGCCGGCTTTGCGAATACCGGTCTGATCACTGTGGCCGCGATGTTCATCATCGCAGCGGGGATTCGCGCCTCCGGCGGTGTCGATCTGGTCGTCGAGAAGATCCTGGGAAAACCGACGGGACCGCGGCAAGCGCTGGTGCGCCTGATGGTGCCGGTGGTGGGGCTCTCGGCGTTTCTGAACAATACGCCGGTGGTGGCGACGATGATCCCGGCCGTGAGCCAGTGGGCGCGGCGCATCCGCGTCCCGAGTTCGACGCTGATGATCCCGCTGAGCTACGCGTCGATCCTCGGCGGCACGATCACGCTGATCGGCACCAGCACCAACCTGGTTGTGAACGGCCAGTACCAGGCGCTGACCGGCAAGCCGGGTTTCGCGCTGTTCGACATTGCGCCGCTCGGGCTGATCGTGGCAGCCGCCGGCACCCTGTTCGTCGTGATCGTGGCGCCGAAGTTGCTGCGGATACGGCGCAGCCCGGACCAGACTTTCGCCGATACGCGCAAGTTCACCTTCGAAGTTGCGGTCGCACAGGATGGTCCGATGGTCGGCAAGACGATCCAGCAGGCCAGCCTGCGCAATCTGGAGCGTATCTACCTGGCCGAGATCGAGCGTGACGGCGGTGTCATCACCGCGGTCGCGCCTGAGGAGATCCTGCGTGGCGGCGATCGTCTGGTGTTCGTCGGCGAGACCGAGGCGATCGTCGACATCCTGCGCATCAACGGGCTGGTTCCGGCTGTGGGCAGCAAGCCGGCGCTGGAGCGCCATGTGCCGGAGCGCAGGCTGGTCGAGGCGGTTGTGGCCGAGCACTGCGAGGTGGTAGGGCAGACGATCCGCGACGGGCGTTTTCGTGACCTCTACGGCGCGGTCGTGCTCGCGGTGGCGCGCAACGGCGAACACATACGCGGTCGTCTGAGTTCGATCATTCTCGAACCGGGTGATCTGCTGCTGCTCGAGGCGCGGCCGGCTGTCGTCAGCCGGCTCAAGCACTCGCGTGATTTCCTGCTGATGAGCGTGCTCGAACACGAGTTGCCGGATCATTCACACGCGTGGATCTCGTGGGGAATCCTCGTCGCGATCGTCGCACTCGCGACCAGCGGCGTGCTGAGCATGCTGTACGCAGGATTGTTCGGCGTGGCGGCGATGCTTGCCACTGGTTGCATCAGCACGACCGAAGCGCGGCGCAGTCTCGACCTGCCGGTGCTGGTCACGATCGCGGCGAGCTTTGCGCTCGGCAATGCGCTGGAGAAGACCGGGGCCGCGAGTTTCCTCGGCAATGGCATCGTCAGCCTTGCGGGTGGGAATCCGTGGCTGCTGCTCGCGCTGGTCTACCTCAGCGTGATGATGCTGACCGAAATGATCACCAACAACGCGGCTGCAATGCTG
>DAOLKH010000364.1:0-2530 GCA_035331685.1 Pseudomonadales bacterium | reverse complement strand
CCTGCTGCCATTCGTGTCGGGTACCGTGCAGCCAGTCGAGTGCGGCATCGAAGTCCGCCAGTGTGGCGGCGTGGCGCGGGTCGCGGTACGAGTAGAAGCGGAACGCGGCGATGCCGGCGTCGTGCGAGGCGCCACCGCCGTAGGCTCCTCCCTGTTCGCGAATCGCGCGATGCAGGAAGCCGTTGCGCAGGAACCCGGCGAGCACCGTCAACGCGGCTGCGTCGGGATGCGAGTTAGGCACCGTCGGATAGGCCTTGGCACAGAAATTCACCTGCGTGCTGGTCTGCCATATCTGGTGGGCACCCTCGCGTATGGCGGGCGGAGCGAAGCAGGCGCCGGCTGCAGCCGCATGCGTGGTGTGCCAGCAGTCTGCCAGTGCCTGCGTCGCATCGTCCTCGTGTGCGGGGTCGGCGATCAGCAGCAGTTGCCGCGGAGCGGTTGCGATCGCCTTGTGCAGTTGCGCCAGCCGTGCCGCGAACTGTTGCAGCTCATCGTCCGACTGCAGCGCCTTTTCCAGCGCACGGGTGCGCCGGATGCCCTCCAGCCCCGACAGGTTGTGCGAGAGCAGAGCGGCCGGGCTCATGCGACTCGACGCTGCTGCCATCGCGAGGCTGTGACCGCTGCCGGTGATCGACTGATCGCGGCGCGCGCGCATCTGGCTCAGCAGTTCACGCAGACGCTGCAGTTCGTCGAAACGCGGTGCCAACAGCGTCTCGTGCAGCAGTGTGAACATCGCGGAGGCGTTGCGCGCCAGTGCCTTCGAGGAGATCACCAGCACGCCGCGCGTGCGCTGCTCGTCGTCGATCGTGCCGCGGATCGTGGTGCCGGCGTTCACGCCGCCACTCACCGCCGCCTGTAACGCCTGCGTCTGCAGGTAATCGCGACCGGCGCTGCCGATCTCGCTGAGGAAGTTGCCGTAGTAGGGCAGCAGTTCCTCGAGTTCGGGTGCGAGTTGCGGCAGGTCCACCACGATCTGCTGGTACACGATGCCGTTGGTGCCACGCGTGTACGCGGTCAGCGGCTGCGTCGTCGACCTCGCCGGACGCACAGTGATTTCCGCCACTTCCAGCGGCACGTCGGCAATCGTCACGCGCGGCAGGCAGGAGTCATCGGGCTTGCTGTTCTGCCGTTCGGCAAGCGTGACTGCCGTGGCGACGATACGTGCGCAGTCCTGCTCGTCGAGCGTGGCGCGAATCGCTGCCAGCCGCCGCTCCTCGGCCTGGCGGCGGCGTTCGGCGAGCTGGCCGTCCGGATGCATCGCGAGGCGTACCCGGTGCGGGTTGTCGAGCAGCAGCTCGCGGACCAGGCGTTTCACGAATCCGGGATCCTCGATGTCCTCGGCGAGCTTCTGCAGTACCGGCTCGATGTTCAGCACCGCAACCGGGTCGCCGCGGTGCACGGCGCCGCTGATCGCCATCAGCAGCAGTTGCAGTCCGAACGGGTAACCGTCGCCACCGATTTCGCGCTGGTGCAGCTCGAGCTGGTGCAGTACGGCTCGAACCTGCTCCACCGGAACGCCGTTTTCGGCGATGTGCTGCAGCGTGTGCAGTACCAGTTCTTCCACCGCCGCTGCACTGCCGGTGTCGCAGCCTTCGAGACCGCAACTGAACACGATCTCGCGGTTCGAGTCCTCGAGTCCGCACAGCGGTGACGGTGCGCTGCCGAGTTCGCTGGTCTCGAGCGCGAGTTGCAACGGTGAGGAACTGTTGTCGAGCAGAATGCCGTTCAGCAGATGCGCCTTCAGCAGATCCTCGAGGCTGGTCGACTTGCCGAGCAGCCAGCCGAGTACCACATGGCTCTTGCAGTCCGGATCACCTTCTTCTTCCCACGCGTAGGCTTCCTCGACACTGAGCGGTGCGTGGTAGCGCTTTTCGTCCGGAACGGAGATCTCGAACGGCAATGGCTCGAACCGTGCGAGTGCCTGCGCTTCGAAACGCTCCTGCAGTTCGACGGCTGCGATGTCGCCGTAGCTCATGAAGACGGCGTTGCTCGGGTGGTAATGCGTGCGGTAGAACTCGCGCAACTGTTCGTAGCCCAGGTCCGGAATGTGTTCGGGATCGCCACCGGAGTTGTAGTGGTAGGTGGTGCCGGGGAACAGGTACTTCGTCAGCGTTTGCCACAGCAGGCTCGAGATTGCGCTCATCGCGCCTTTCATTTCATTGAAGACCACGCCCTTGAACTGCAGTGGCGTCGACGGGTCGGACGGCGTGGCGAACTCCAGGCGGTGGCCTTCCTGCGCGAAGTCGTACGGATCGAGACGAGCGAAGAACACCGAGTCCAGGTACACATCGAGCAGGTTGAAGAAATCCTTGCGGTTCTGGCTCGCGAACGGATACGCGGTCCAGTCGCTGCTGGTGAAGGCATTCATGAAGGTGTTCAGCGAACGGCGCGTCATCATGAAGAACGGGTCGCGCACGGGGTATTTCTCGCTGCCGCAAAGTGCGGTGTGCTCGAGGATGTGCGCAACGCCGGTCGAGTCCTGCGGTACCGTGCGCAGCGCGACCAGGAACACGTTTTCCGGATTGTCGCT
>DAOLKH010000363.1:0-2531 GCA_035331685.1 Pseudomonadales bacterium | reverse complement strand
GCACCACGTCGATCGCGCGCGCGAAGCCCGCCAGCGCCTCGTCGACGCTGTTGTCGATCACTTCCTGCGCCAGATGATTCGGTCGCGAGGTATCGGTGTACATGCTGGGGCGCTTGCGCACCGGATCGAGTCCGGTCAGTACTTCGATCGCCTCGGCGTTGTATTCGGCGCTGACTGCCATGGGTCTCCCAGGGGTGGATCGGTGGGAGCCGGCGATGATACAGGAGCGCTTCGGCTCAGAGGTAACCGCCGGAGTCGCGGTCGAAACCCAGGTCCACACCCTGCACGCGCTGAACCCGCGTGTCGATGCGACCGTCGGGGTGAAGCTCCAGCCAGCGCATGCCGGGCGCGCGCTCGTCGAGCCGGAAATGCTCGCTGCCCGGTGCGAACTGGATGCAGGTCGACGGAGATCCGAGCAGCAGCAGCCCGCCGCGCCGCGCCTCGAACTCCTGGTGCACATGCCCCCAGAGCAGTGCGCGCACCTGAGGGTGACGCGCCAGCAGCCCGAACAGGGCATCGGCGTCGGCCACGCGCTGCTCGTCGAGCCAGGCACAGCCGACCGGCACCGGTTGATGATGCAGGCATACCAGCGTGTGACGTGCCGGATCAGCCGCAAGCAGGCGCTCCAGCCGTGCCAGCTCATCCTCGCCGAGGCGCCCGCCGACCTCGCCCGCGACGGTCGAATCGAGCATCAGGATCTGCCATGCGCCGGCGCGAATGCCGCGCACCATCGGACGACCGCGGCCGATCACCTCGTTCATCCCTGTCACGAGGTCGTGGTTTCCCGGCAGCCAGAACCACGGCACACCGAGACCGTCGAAGTCGTCGCGCACGCGCGCATACGCGGGCAGCGCGCCGTTGCTCGCCAGATCACCGGTGGCAAGCAGCAGGTCGGGGCGGCGCGGCGCAGTGCGCACGAGCTCGAGCACATGCGCAAAACTCGCATCCGCGTCCATCCCTGCCAGCCGGCTGCCACACACTGCGCCGAGGTGCGTATCGCTCACCTGGGCGACCAGCAGCGGGCGTGCAGCCGCCGCGAACTCGAGTTCCACGCATGTATCGCTCATGCGGCAGGAGTATAGAAGCCAGTGCCACGACGACACGCTGCGACGTGAATATGCCGTCACAATTGCCCCTGCGCGACTGGGTGTTGATACGGGGTCTGCCGCCGCTCTGCTACACTTCCGCCCGTTCACGCCCGATCCGAAGAGGCATTTCATGCTGCACTTTCGTCCGCGCCCGGCGCTGCTGGCCATCGGTCTGCTGTTTTTCTCTACCGCACCCCACGCCGACAACCTGCAGGAAATCTATGAACTCGCACTGCAGAACGACCCGGTGGTGAAGGCTGCCGAGGCGACGTATCGCGCCGGGCGAGAGGCGGCAATCCTCGGTCGCTCGCGATTGCTGCCTCAGGTCGGTGCGCAGGCCGAGATCGGACGCAATGACATGACGCAGGTCAGCAAGCGGGTGTTCCCGATCCAGGGTCAGAACATTCAGAGCAACAGCAACTACGACGTCGACGAGGACGAGGAAAACTACTACCTGACGGTATCGCAGAAGCTGTTCGATCTTCCCGCATGGTTCGGCTTCAAGCAGGGCAAGGCGCTGACCAAACAGGCCGAAGCGCAATTTGCCGCCGACCAGCAAGACCTGATCATGCGCACCGTCGAGGCTTACATGCGCGTGCTGCGCGCAATCGACAACCTGAAATCGAGCCGTACCGAGGAAGCTGCATACCAGCGCCAGCTCGAACAGGCACAGCAGCGTTTCGAGGTCGGACTGATCGCGATCACCGACGTGCACGAGGCACGCGCAGCGTACGACCTGGCGGTAGTCAACCGCCTCACCGACGAAGGCAACCTCGGCATCGCCTACGAGGGGCTGTCGGTACTGACCGGGCGCGATCACGCCAACCTGTGGCTGCTCAGCGATACGTTTCCGGTGGTGCAACCCGAACCGACGGCACGCGAGCAGTGGGTCGACCTCGCGGTCAAGGGCAACTTCTCGCTGCAGGCTGCCACCTACGCAGCCGACGCCGCACAGGATGCTTCGCAAGGCAGCCGGGCCGCGCACCTGCCGACACTGAACGGCCAGTTCACCGCGATGAACACGCATAACGACGGTGACAGCAAGGACCGGGCGCTGCACTCGAAGTTTCCGACGGCGGCAGACGTCGAAGGCAATTCCCTGACGATCACGTTGCAGATGCCGCTGTACGCCGGTGGCGGAATCAGCTCGCAACGCCGCCAGGCCTACGAGCGCTACATCGCATCGCGCGAGATGCAGACCAGCGTGCTGCGCAACACCGTGCAGCTTGCGCGCTCGCTGCACCTGGCCGTGAGCACCGACGTCGAACGCGTGAAGGCACGCAAGCAGGCGATCGTCTCTGCCCAGAGTGCGCTCGATGCGACCACGGCCGGCTACGAGGTCGGCACACGCAACGTCATCGACGTGCTGAACGCCCAGCAGCTGCTGTACCGTGCGGTTCGCGATTACGCCAACACCCGCTACGACTACGTGGAGAATCTGCT
>DAOLKH010000362.1:0-2535 GCA_035331685.1 Pseudomonadales bacterium | reverse complement strand
GCCAGCAGATAGGCCTCCATGTCCTCGGGAGCGTCCTCGAAGCCGCACGCCTTCTGCACCGGGGTACCACCACCCAGGTAGATCTGCCCACCGGCAAGCGCGGTGGTGCCGCCGCCGGCACTCGCGAGCTCGAGCAGGCTGACGCACGCGCCGGCAGCCTCGGCCTCGAGCGCCGCACACGCGCCGGCTGCGCCGTAGCCGATCACCAGCACGTCGGCATCCTCGAACCACTCCTGCACCGAAGCCGCATCGACCGGCTCGCATGGATCGATCGCGCTCATTGGCCTGCCTTCCGATAGGTACCGATCAGCTCGGCCTGCGCGATCACGTGTCCGCGCATCGCCGCCTCGAGCTGCTGCCTGTCCGGCTGCTGCAGATCCGGCAGCACCACATCGAGTGCATAGAGCTTGTGGAAATAGCGATGGCGCCCAATCGGTGGACAGGGACCGCCGTAGCCGGTGCGCTTCCAGTCGTTGTGACCTTCACGGGTGCCCACGGGAAGCGTGCGTACGGCTTCGGGCAGGCCGGCACTCGCCGGTGGCAGGTTGTAGAGCACCCAGTGCACCCAGGTCATCTTCGGCGCCGCCGGATCCGGCGCGTCGGGGTCGTCCACGATCAGCACCAGGCTGCGGGTGCCTTCCGGCACGCCACTCCATGCCAGCGGTGGCGAGATATCGCTGCCCTCGCAGGTATGGCGCTCCGGTATCGCGCCGCCGTCGCCGAACGCACCGGATGAAATCCGCATGCTCATGGCGTCCTCCCCCGCCCGGACCGTGCACGCCACCAGCGCTGCCAGCAGCACACTGCCCTGCAACCAGTTCCGACGTTTCATCATTGTGTGCCTCGCAGCGTAGCCGGTCGCAGCTTCAGTCCGCATGGGTCGTCAGCATCGCTTCCGGAAACGGGGTCGGCGGAATACCGTGCACCTGGCTGCCCGGAGACACAAAGACCTCGAACATGCCGTATCCCGTCTGCCCTGCAAACTCCACGCGCACCAGTTGCTCGTACCACAGCGCCACCTCATCGGCGTACCGTTGCTCGACCGGCGTCTGCTCCGACCACCGATCCGGCGTTGGTCCCAGCACCATGCTGTGCACGGTATGCGCGCTGTAATCGACCACCCTGCCGGTTTCCGTTTCGATCCGGCAGTGGCGCAACCGCGGTCGCTTGACACCGCTGTCAGTGAAGGTCTCGATGCGCTGCTCGTAGCGCACGATGCGCTCGATGCGCCCGTCGGCGTGGGTGATCGCACCGTCCGTATATACCGAACTGCCGTCCTGGTTCTCGAACTTCCAGGTGTTGATCGCGAAATCCTCGAACTGGGCCTCGCACCAGTGGTACATCGGCAACTCGAGCCAGGCGCGTACTCCCCACGAGCGGTTGCGCATGCCAAGCAGGCTGCGGTAGCAGGCACCGCCGATGCGGAACTCGCCTCTGAACTCGCCACTCTGGTTGTAGTGTTGTTGCTGGATCACCGGCCTGCCGGCAGCGTTGAGCCAGAACGGCGGTCTGACCACGTTCTGCACGCAGCGTGCGGTGAAACGCAGCTCGGCATGGATACCGTTGGCCGGATCGTCGATGCCGAGCGCCCACACACGCTGCGGTTCGACCACGACGAACTCGATGCCGCCTCCACGCATGCGCAGCCGATTGTCGTTGTCGAGCGGGCCATTCCACACGTAGCGGCTGTGCTGCCCCTGGTGGCACGCGAGCATCAGCGCACGTGCATGACCCCGGTTCGGAAAGACTTCGAAGGTGACGAAGGCCACCATCTCGCCGTTGCGATCGTGCATGAAGAAGTACGCACTGTCGTCCCAGTGCGGCTCACGCGAAACCGTCAGCGCCAGTGGCTGCTCGGTCTGATGGATCAGGTATTCGTCCATCGCCGTGATCATGGGCGTTTCCTCGCGCATCCGTGACGCTAGCGGCGCGGTGCAGCCAGGGCCTGCCTCACTTCGATCCGGTCGATCTCCCCGGTGAACGCGTTGCTGCCCGGATAGTCGATCACGGTTGCTCCGGTGTCGCGACCGGTATCGAAGGTCTCTCCCAGACCGGCGGGCATGATCGCCGTATGTTCGATGACGCCTTCGGCGATCTGCTTGCCGTCGACGCTGATCGTGAGCGTACCGCCCTCGCCGACCTTGCCGTGCGGGGTGAACACATAGCCCAGCTTCACCCTGCCAGGAGGTACCGCCGTGTCTGCCGCGACGCGATAGACGTGCCGGGGTTGCTGCGAATACGCATGCACCACGACCGGCCTGCCGGCCTCGAAGTAGAAGCTCCAGCCGCCGAAGCGGCTGCCGATCGCGGCCAGCACCCCGTCGAGCCCCGCCGCCGGAACGACGACGTCGGCCTCGACCGAGAACGGGAACACGCCAAGCATCGGTGCGCGCGACACCGGGGCGCTGATCCCGCTGCCCCAGTACACATAGCTCGGGCGCGGCACGTCTTCCGGGCGCATGCTGCCGACGGAGCGCGCTCCGCCCTGGGTGACATCGAGCGGGAACACGTGGTTGCGCTCCGCCTCCGTCTCCC
>DAOLKH010000361.1:0-2536 GCA_035331685.1 Pseudomonadales bacterium | reverse complement strand
CCGGCGTGCCGACCGTGGTCTTCGCCGGTGAGGAATACGGTACCGGTTCCAGCCGCGACTGGGCGGCCAAGGGCACGCAACTGCTGGGAATCAGGGCCGTGGTGGCGAAGAGCTTCGAGCGCATCCACCGTTCCAACCTGGCCGGCATGGGCGTGCTGCCGCTGCAGTTCAAGCCCGGAGACTCGTGGCAAGGCCTTGGCCTCGAGGGCGGCGAGCTGATCGACATCGCGCTGGCGCAGGATCTGACGCCGCAAGGCGACGCGGAGCTGACGATCACACGTGCCGACGGCAGCAGACAGTCGCTGAAGCTGACGCTGCGCATCGACACACCGATCGAGGTCGACTACTTCCGTGCCGGCGGCATCCTGCCCTACGTGCTGCAGCAGTTGCTGGGCTGATGCATTGCCAGGTGCCGGGCGCATTTGTGTCAGGCGCGAGGGTGCCAGCCTGCGCCGCGCGAGCACCGATGCCGGCAGCGGGGATGTTCACGGCGCGCAGTCGATCGCTGACGTGGTACTGCAGCTCGACGACTTCCGGGGCTGTTCAGTCGCGTGTCAGTGCTTCGGTCCAGCACGTGTAGAGACGGTCGGCCACCGCATTGAGGGCTGCCACCTTGGCTGCCATGCCGGCCTGTATTCGCGTGGGCGATTGCACGGCCAGACTGTTCGCGGCGGCGATTTCGCCAGCACCATCCTGGCACCACTGCCGGATCATTTCCTCCGTCATCTCGACGTGGCACTGCATGCCGAGGACCTTGCCCAGCGCATAGGCCTGGTTGGCGCAGTGTTCGCTCTCCAGCAGGCGCGTGGCACCGGGCGGGATGCTGAAGGTCTCGCCGTGCCAGTGGAAGGTCTCGAAGCAGTCCAAGTCGCCGAACCAGCGTTGCGATTCGGCGTTGTCCAGCACGCGCACCACGCCCCAGCCGATTTCCTTGACCGTGCATCTTGCAACGGTACCGCCGAGCGCCCAGGCGATGAGCTGGCCGCCGAGACAGTGGCCGAGCACCGGTAGATCGGCGCTGACCGCCGCGCGGATCAAGGCACACGACTGCTCGATCCAGGGTAGCGGATCGTTCACGCTCATCGGTCCACCCATGAAAACCAGTCCGGAAAAGGCGTCGATCGAGGCTGGCACGGCTTCGCCTTCATCGATGCGAACGAGTCGCCAGCGAATCGAGTGGCGGTCCAGGAACGTGGTCAGATAGCCCGGGCCTTCGCTGTGAAAATGACGGAAGATGGCAACTGGTTTCATGGTCGGGTCTAGCTGCGCGTTGGTGCTACCGGTTGAGGACCGGTCCCGAAGACGAATGGTGTGGTGTGCTCTGCACCCGCGGGGCTGCGGCGTTGGTCATTGCCTCGAAAGCATCAGGCGCAACTGGTCCGCGGTGCTTTCTGCGTAGTTCGCGATCATGCCGAGTGCGCGGAAGATGTTCATCCACAGCATGATGGAAAGCGGACCGATTTCCGGTTCGTAGCCGAACAGTTGTTTGGTTACGGCGGCCTGGCGGCGATCGGCTTCACGTTCGCGTTCGCGGACCTCGTTGATCAGCAGTATCACCTTTTCGACCTTCGAGCCGGTGAAGGATGCCTGTTGCAGTGAAAACAGCTCCTGCGCCGCGTTGAACCAGGCGTTGCCAGTGTCGATCACGCTGCCGACGAGCGCGAGCACTCCCTGCTGCATGCCTTGCGGCGTCGGCGTATGGCGCATCGTGAGGAGCACGCCCACATCCTCGGCCGAATCCGCGATGCGGTCCTGGATGCGCAGGAAACGCAGGATGTCGCTGCGATCAACCGGCAGGAAGACGGATTTGGGCAGGTTGTCCCTGATGTCGTTCTTGATCAGATCGGCCTGGTGCTCGAGTTCGCCAATCCGTTTGCTGACTTCTGCGGTCCTGTCCCAATCTCCCGCCGTGAACGCCTCGAGCAGCGGCCGGATCAGGGTCACGGCGTCGTGAACCTGCTCGGTATGCCGGGCCAGCGGTCCGAAAGGGGATTTGCGAAGCAGTTCGAGAATGGAGTCCACGCGAGGCACCTCGGTTTGATTCGACACGAGTTCGCAAGGTAGCCGGAGCGGACAGCGGCTGCAATCCGCTTCATCGGCTTCATCACGCAGTGTGCAGCAGGGGACGGACGGTGGATCGTTTATGCTTTGGCGGCCAACTCCGACCATGCAAACGGTAGCGTCCATGTCCCGTCATCTTGCCTATTTCATCAGCATCGTGCTCACGCTCACTGCGCTGGTGCTCGCCATGCGCGATCCGCACTGGTGGTGGAGCGTGATCCTGCCAGCCGCGTTCACGCTGCTCGGTACGTTCGATGTGCTGCAGCGCAAGAGCACGCTGCGGCGCAATTACCCGATCCTTGCGCACTTCCGCTACGGGCTGGAGACCATCGGCCCCGAAATCCGCCAGTACTTCATCCAGGCCGATACCGAGCAGGCGCCCTTTTCGCGCGAGCAGCGTGCGCTGATCTACCAGCGTGCGAAGCACGCCAACGATGTGCGTCCGTTCGGCACGCTGCGCGATGTCTACGCCGAG
>DAOLKH010000360.1:0-2537 GCA_035331685.1 Pseudomonadales bacterium | reverse complement strand
GTAACACAACCATCGATCGCAGCATTCTGCCTGCGGCCGCGCATCTCGAAGGCGATCGCCGAGGCGCGCGAGCACGGCGACCTGAAGGAGAACGCGGAGTATCACGCCGCGCGCGAGCAGCAGGGCTTCGTCGAGGCGCGCATCAACGACATCGAGTCGAAGCTCGCGGGCGCGCAGATCATCGATGTCACGAAGATTCCCGAGACGGGCCGCGTGATCTTCGGCGCGACGGTCGCGATCCTGAACCTCGAGACCAACGACACGCTGCGCTATCGCATCGTCGGCGAGGACGAAGCGTCGGTGCGCGACAACAAGATCTCGGTGACATCGCCGCTCGCCCGCTCGCTGATCGGCAAGGAAATCGGCGACGTCGTCGTGGTGCGCACCCCGGGCGGTGACACCGAGTACGAGATCGTCGCCACGCAGCACCTCTGACTCCCGTCGGATTGAAATCCGACCCACGTAGGTCGGGATTCATCCCGACAGAATGTTCGTGGGTCGGCATTCATGCCGACAGAATGTTCGTAGGTCGGCATTCATGCCGACAGGGTGTTCGTGGGTCGGCATTCATGCCGACAGCGTTGTGCGTCGTTCGTCGGGATGAATCCCGACCTACGTCGACCGGGGCACTTTCGTCAAACGCGGATTGGGTTCGGGATTGCGACGGTAGACCAGCACCACCTTGCCGATTTCCTGCACCACCTCGGCGCGGAAATCGGTGGCGATCTGCCGCACGAATTGATGACGCAGATCGCGCTCGGCAATGACCAGCTTGACCTTGATCAGCTCGTGATCATGCAGCGCACGTTCGATTTCGGCCCGGACGGTCTCACTGAGCCCGTTGCCTGCAACCGTCACCACCGGGTGCAGTGCGTGACCGAGACCGCGCAGCTTTTTCCTGAATTCCGGGTCGAGGGGCATGCGGGCGGGTTCCGGTCGGCTTGGCTGGGGCAGCATTGTAGCCTGCGCATGGGCAGATCCACCGTCAGGCTTTTGGCGTAATTTGTGCCGATCCTGAGCCGTTCGTGCGATCAGATGCTGCAATATGCGTTCGAACGTCGATTTCAAGACCGCTGGTTGTCGACCGCGGCACCGATGTGGGGAGGCAGCAGTGGCGAGGTCGAAGAGCAGCGACCGATGGTTGCGCGAGCATCATGCCGATCGCTACGTGCAGCGTTCGCGCGCCGAGGGCTACCGTTCGCGGGCCAGTTACAAATTGCTCGAGCTGCAGCAGGGCGACCGTCTGCTGCGCGCGGGCGACGTGGTCGTCGACCTTGGCGCGGCGCCCGGTGGCTGGAGCCAGGTGGCAGCGGATCTGGTCGGCAGCCGCGGGCTGGTGGTGGCGTCGGACATACTGCCGATGGACCCGATCGCAGGCGTGAGCTTCGTGCAGGGCGACTTTACCGAAGACGCGGTGTTCGAGCAGGTGCTGGCCGTGCTCGGCGAGCGACGCGCCGACCTTGTAATGTCGGACATGGCCCCCAATATGAGTGGTATCCGCGATGTCGACCAGCCGCGCTCGATGCTGCTGGCGGAGCTCGCCCTCGATCTGGCAACGAAGGTGCTGAAGCCGGGAGGGGCGTTCGTCTGCAAGATATTTCACGGGGAGGGCTTCGATGCGTACGTGAAGGTCCTGCGCGCTGCCTTCACGCAGGTGCTGACGCGCAAGCCCGATGCCTCGCGTGACCGCTCGCGCGAGGTGTATGTGGTGGCCCGCGGGTTTCGTGGCAGCCCGTCGGATTGAAATCCGACCCACGCAGGCCGGCGTTCACGCCGACAGGACGCAGGTCGGCATTCACGCCGACAGGACGCAGGCTGGCATTCACGCCGACAGGACGTAGGTCGGCATTCACGCCGACAGGACGTAGGTCGGCATTCATGCCGACAGGATGCAGGTCGGCATTCATGCCGACAGGGACAGGGGCGTACGGGCGGCGATGGTGTAAAGTGGCACAAGGTTTTGCGCGCGCGCGGGTGCGCGACCCGATGAGGGCAGGACGTTGAACGATATGCTGAAAAATCTGCTGTTGTGGGTGGTCATCGCAGCGGTGCTGCTGACGGTGTTCCAGAACTTCAACATGCAGCCGCAGCGCGAGCAGGTGAATTACAGCGATTTCCTCGAGCAGGTGCAGGGCGATCGCATCCGCAAGGTCGTGATCGACGGTCTGCTGATCGTCGGTGAGCGCGAGGACGGCAGCCGGTTCGAGGTCGTGCGTCCGCAGGTGACCGACGGCGGCCTGATGGGCGACCTGCTCGATCACCGCGTCACCGTCGAAGGACGCAAGCCCGAGCAGCAGAGTCTGTGGTCGCAGTTGCTGGTCGCCTCGTTCCCGATCCTGATCGTCATCGGGGTGTTCATGCTGTTCATGCGCCAGATGCAGGGCGGTGCGGGCGGGCGCGGTGGCCCGATGAGCTTCGGCAAGAGCAAGGCGAGGTTGCTGTCCGAAGACCAGATCAAGACCACCTTTGCCGACGTGGCCGGCGTGGAGGAAGCGAAGGAAGACGTGCAGGAGCTGGTCGAGTTCCTGCGCGAGCCG
>DAOLKH010000359.1:0-2540 GCA_035331685.1 Pseudomonadales bacterium | reverse complement strand
AGGCGCGGATCGAGTTCGGCAAAGTTGCGCTCGCAGCGCGGGCAACAGCGACGCGTCGAGTAGCCATGCACGCTGCCCTGCTGCGGACCGTCGAGCACGAGCAGTTGCACGCTGCCGTTACCGGCTGCAAGCGCTTCGTCCAGGCCTGCACGAAGACCGGCCTCGTCGCGCGCCCTGACGGTGAGCGTCGCCAGTGGCAGTTCGATCCAGTGTTCGCGGTAGCGATCAAATCGGGGCCACGGTTCGGTAGGCACCAGCGCGCCGTCGACACGCAACCACTGCAGACCGCGACGCGCGGCATTCGTCGCAATCGCCGTGTAGAGCCCCTTGCGCCCGCTGACCAGCGGAGCCAGCAGCTGCACTCGCCGCCCACGGAATTCGCGCAGGATGCGCGCCGCGATCAGCTCCGGCGACTGCGCCTCGATCGGTATGTCACAACCCGGGCAGTACTGGTGTCCCAGCTTGACGAACAGCAGCCGCAGGTAATGGTGGATCTCGGTCATCGTCGCGACGGTGCTCTTGCGTCCACCCCGACTGGTACGCTGTTCGACTGCAACTGCCGGCGGAATGCCGCGGATCGCATCGACGTCCGGACGCACCGCGGGCTGCACGAACTGGCGCGCATAGGCGTTCAGCGACTCGAGGTAACGGCGCTGCCCTTCGGCGAACAGGATGTCGAAGGCGAGCGTGCTCTTGCCGCTGCCGCTGATGCCGGTGATCACGCTGAGCGCATCGCGCGGCAGATCGAGATCGATGTCCTTCAGGTTGTGTTCGCGTGCGTGCCGGATCTCGATCGCGGTGCTGCCGCGACGCCTGCGCTTCGCAGTGGACGCAGCCGGCATGCGCCCGCGCTCGCCGCGCCATGCTGCCAGCGCCACCCCCGTCGGGCACCCGGCCTGCACCATCGCATCCGGCGTTCCCTGGAACAGCAACTCGCCGCCCGCCTCGCCCCCCTCGGGGCCAAGTTCGATCAGCCAGTCCGCACAGTCGATCACATCGAGGTTGTGTTCGATCACCAGCAGCGAGTCACCGCCCTCGAGCAGGCGGTCGAAGGCGCCCAGCAGCCGTGCGATATCGTCGAAATGCAGCCCGGTCGTGGGCTCGTCGAACACGAACAGCACACCCTTGCCGTCACGTCTGCGCCCGGTTGCCTCGGCAATATGGCCGGCGAGCTTCAGGCGCTGCGATTCGCCACCGCTCAGCGTCGGTACCGGTTGCCCCAGCGCCAGATAGCCGAGGCCTACCTCAACCAATGGGGTCAGCGCGCGCACCACCTCGGCCTCGCCGGCAAAGGCGAGCAGTGCCTCGTCGACGGTGAGCGCCAGCACGTCGGCGATCGAGTGCTCCGACGCGAGCCGCACTTCGAGCACCTCGGTGCGAAACCGCTTGCCGTCGCACTCGGGGCAACGCAGATACACATCACTGAGAAACTGCATCTCGACGTGCTCGAAACCGCTGCCCGAGCAGGCGGGACAGCGACCGTCGCCCGAGTTGAAGCTGAACGTGCCCGGTGTGTAGCCGCGTTCGCGCGCGAGCGGGGTTGCCGCAAACAAGGCACGGATCGACGCCCAGGCACCGACATGGCTGGCCGGGTTGGAACGCGCGCTGCGCGCGATCGGCGCCTGATCCACGAACACCACGTCAGCGAGCTGTTCCAGTCCGTGCAGCGCCCGGTGCGCACCGGGCGCATCCAGAGGCCGTCCGAAATGCTGTCGTGCAGCCCGGAAGAGCACATCACCGACCAGCGTCGACTTCCCCGAACCGCTCACGCCGGTCACACAGACCAGTGCACCGAGCGGCACACGCAGGTCGATATCGCGCAGATTGTTCGCGCTCGCGCCGAGCAGGCTCAGGCAGGCGCCGCTCATTGCATCGACCATGCGGCGTCGGCGCGTGATCTGCCGATCTCCGCGCAGATACGCACCGGTCAGCGATCCGGCCACGGCAGTGATCCCGCGCGCCGGACCGTGATAGACGATTGCACCGCCTGCCCGCCCTGGTCCTGGTCCCATATCGATCAGGCGATCCGCCGCCAGCATCAGTTGCGGATCGTGTTCGACCACCAGCAAGGTATTGCCGGCATCGCGCAGGCGCTTCAGCACCTCGACCACGCGCCCCACGTCGCGCGGATGCAGGCCGATGCTCGGCTCGTCGAGAACGAACAGGGTGTTGACCAGCGAGCTGCCAAGCGCGGTAGTCAGGTTGATGCGCTGCACCTCGCCACCACTCAGCGTGCGCGACTGCCGATCCAGCGTCAGATAGCCGACCCCCACCTCGACCAGAAAACGCAGGCGCGAGCGGATTTCGGCCAGCACCAGAGCACTCGCCTCGTCCGTTGTTCCGGGCAACTGCAGCGCATCGATGAATTCCAGCGCGCGCGTGACAGGAAGCAGCGAGAAGGCGTGATAGTCGAGTCCCTGTTCCCCGCCCTCGGCGGCGCCGTGCAGCCGCCAGCGCAGCGCCTCGGGCTTCAGCCGCGCACCATGACAGCTCGCGCATGTCTCGTAGCTGCGGTATTTCGACAGCAGCACACGGATGTG
>DAOLKH010000358.1:0-2548 GCA_035331685.1 Pseudomonadales bacterium | reverse complement strand
GGTGAGTCTGGCACCCCACCGGCTTCGTGGGGCTGCTAACATGAACGGCGATTCTGCCGCTGTGCATGCTGCCCGGCGGAGCGCTTCAGGGAAACACGGATGACGGTCCACCAGAAATCCTCGACGCAGACGCAGGAGGCCGTGGTTTTTTTTCGCGACAGTCAGATCGTGTGCGAGATGCTGTATACGGAATTCGAGGCTTTGCTTGATTGCGTGGTGCCGATCCGTGATTTCGTCGGAACCACGCTCGAGGCAGTCTATGTACGTCTGGACGCGCGGCTCGTGCCGCTGGCAGCAGTTTTGTTCCTGATCCCGTTCGACGCCGAGGGCTTTCCCGAGCGGAACTGGGATGTGCCGCTGCGCATGCTGGCGGAGCGGGGCGCACCAATCGGCCCGGATCTGGGAGCGGGGCCGGTGCGGCTCGTTACGCGCAGCCAGTGTCTGCTGGCAGAGCAGGCCGACAAGCTGTGGGACATGCGTTTCGACTCTGCGGGCAATACGCTCGATGTGTTGCGTGAACGCTTGCAGATGAACCGGCTTGGCCTGGATGTGTCCGACCCAGCACCGCCACCCGCACCGCCACCGCGGGTTGATATTCCTCCCGTCATGGTGGCTCCAGCGCAGGGTGGTTCGGATGTGTTGCTGACGTTGTTGCAGCAGAGCAAAGAACAACTGGAGACGCTGCGCGAGCAGATGCGCCGGGATGTGATGACACTGCAGCGTGATCTGGCCGGAGCGCGCGAGCAGGTACGCAAGCTGGAGACCGAGCGCCAGGCGCTGCGCGAACGCCTGGCAACCGAGCAGAAGGTGTTCGAGCAGCAGAAGGAAGGCCTGCAGGAGGAGCTGCGCCAACACACGGGACAGGCGCGAACGGCGATCGAGGCAGCGCGACGTGCGGCAGAAGGCGAGCGCGATGCCGCACTGGCCGAGCGCGACGCGCGCATGCGCGAGGAACTGGCGCGACTCGAACAGGAGCGTGCGCTGCAGGAAGAGCAGTTGCTGAGTCTGCGCAGCGAACTCACGGAGCTGCGGCGTGACAAGCTGCGCCTGATGGGCGAGGGCGCGGACAAGTTCTTTGCCGCGCTGAAGGAAAAGGGCGTCAAGTTTGTGGCGTACCAGCCTGGAGCCGGACACATCACGATTCCGATGGAAGAACTGCAGATCTATCTGGGCGACACCGAAGCCTATGTGGCCGGAAAGTGCGGGGTGTCGCTGGATCAGTATCGGCGTTGGCTTGCGCACTATCACGAGCCGGTCTGTCAGGGCGCGGGTGGCGACGGTGGACCGTGCGCCAAGCCGGTACAGAAGCTGCTGAAACCGGTCGAGTTCATGGTCGGCCTGCATGACCGTTGTGAAATTCACAGACAGTTTGCGCAGCGATGAGCCAGTTTCGCCGCATTGGCCTGATGGGACGCGTCGGCAACCCGGAGGTTCTGGAAACGCTGGTGCATCTGCGTGAACTGCTGCGCGCGCGTGGACGCGAGGTGGTGGTGGAGCGCGAGGTGGCGGAGCAACTGGGCTCGTTGCCGGAAGAAGTGCTGCCGCGCGAGGAGATCGGGCGGCATACCGAACTGGTGATCGTGGTCGGCGGCGACGGCAGCCTGCTTGGGGCTGCGCGCGCACTGGCAGCGCAGAGTGCTCCGGTGCTCGGGGTGAACCGCGGGCGTCTCGGCTTTCTTACCGATATCTCGCCACAACAGCTGGAGGCACAGATCAGTGAGGTGCTTGCCGGGCGTTATCTGATCGAGTCGCGCTTTCTGCTCGACGTGCTGGTCACGCGTGGAGATCGTGTGCTCGCGCGCGGCGACGCACTGAACGACGTAGTGCTCAACTCGGGCATTTCGGCGCGCATGATCGAATTCGAGCTCTACATCGAGGAGCAGTTCGTCTATACGCAGCGCTCGGATGGCCTGATCATTTCCACCCCCACCGGCAGCACCGCGTATTCGCTGTCCGGTGGCGGACCGATCATGCATCCAGGACTCGATGCCCTGGTGCTGGTGCCGATGTTCCCGCACACGCTGAGCAGCCGGCCGCTGGTAATCCACGGGAGCAGCAGCGTGCGCATCGTGATCAATGAATACAACGACCTGCATCCGGCCATAAGCTGCGATGGCCAGCTCGATTTCTCTGCCAGTCCGGGTGACATGGTGCACGTGCACAAGAAGCCCGAGCACCTGCGCCTGCTGCATCCACTGGATCACAATTTCTATGCGATCTGCCGTGCGAAGCTCGGTTGGGGCAGCCGTCCCGATGGCGACTGAGCACGTGCGTGCATTGTTGCGGGACCCGCCGCGATGAGTGCCTGCGTCGCGATCGAAACGCGCATCGGCGTCGAGCTGGCCGAATTCAGCCGCTACCTGTGGCAGCGGCGCATCGTACATCGCATCTTCGATACGCCGGACGGCAGGCAGGTGCTGGTGGTGGCGCGCGAGCAGGACGTGGCGGATGTGCGTGCCGCATTCGAACGCTGGCGGGCCGGTGAGCTGCCGGTGGCCGAGTCGCCGTCGCGGCGTGCGTGGCTGCAGTGCGCCGGCGCAGCAGTTGC
>DAOLKH010000357.1:0-2553 GCA_035331685.1 Pseudomonadales bacterium | reverse complement strand
TACTGCTACACCTGTGTCAGCGCCATCTACACGCGCGAACGGTCGCGTTGTGCGGTGAATCCGGAAGTGGGGTTCGAATACCAGCGTGCGAACCTGCCGAAGCCGGTGCGCCGCAAGCGGGTCGCCGTTGTCGGCGGTGGCCCTGGTGGCATGGAGGCAGCCCGCCGACTGGCGCTCGACGGGCACGAAGTGGTGCTGTTCGAGCGCGGTGAGCGTCTCGGTGGCACCTTGCGTTTTGCTTCGATCGCCTATCAGCCGAACGAGCGGCTGCTCGATTGGCTGGAAGCGCAGCTCGAGGCTTCGGCGGTGGAAGTGCGGCTGAACACCGCAGCAACTGCCGATCTGCTGAAGCAGTGGAAGGCCGACGACGTGGTGGTTGCCACTGGTGCGCGACGCAGCATGCCGCCGATCCCGGGTGCCGATCTCGCACACGTGTACAGCGGTGACGACATGCGCCGTCTGGTACTCGGCGAGAGTTCGCAGGAGCTGGAGCGCAAGACCTCGCTGTTCACGCGGCTGGCCACGAAGGCAGGTGCCGCCACTGGACTTACCGGCAACCTCGAATTCATTCGCAAGGCCACCCACGCGTGGATGCCGCTCGGCAAGAATGTCGCGATCATTGGCGGCGAACTGGTAGGTCTGGAGCTTGCCGAGTTCCTGAGTGAGCGTGGTCGCACGGTGCATATCGTCGATGAGTCATCGCGTTTCGGGGCCGGTCTGATGCTGGTCCGCCGCATGCGCATCCTGGCGGAACTGCGCGAGCACGGCGTGGGTCTGCATGCAGAGGCAAGGGATATTCGCATCGAGAAAGGGCGCGTCAGCTTCACTGACAAGGACGGAGCTGCGCGCAGCGTGGACGCCGAGCACGTGATCGTGGCCAAGGGTGCGAGCGGTGATTCGCGTCAGGCCGATGCGTTCCGCGCCGCGGGTCTGCGCGTGCACGAGGTCGGTGACGGTACCGGTGTTGGCTACATCGAGGGTGCGATCCGCGGTGCGCAGCGCGCGGTCGATGCAATCAACGCGGACCAGGCAGGCGCCGCGGCTTCCTGAATGCCGGCAGCGGGTGCCTCGGCAAGAGGCACCCGCAAATTCGGGCCAGGACCCTGGTCGCGTGCTTACAACAGCAGGCGGCGGATATCGGCCAGTGTCTGTGCAAGGTAGGTGGTGAAGCGTGCTGCCTGGGCGCCGTCGATCACGCGGTGATCGTAGGACAACGATAGCGGTAGCATCAGCCGCGGATTGAACTGCTTGCCGTCCCATACGGGCCTGGTCTGCGTCTTCGACACGCCCAGGATCGCCACTTCGGGGGCGTTGACGATTGGCGTGAACGCCGTACCGCCAACGCCGCCAAGGCTCGAAATCGAGAAGCAGCCCCCCTGCATGTCGGCCAGGCGCAGCTTGCCTTCGCGTGCCTTTGCCGACAGCGCAGCCATCTCCTGTGCGATTTCCAGTATCCCCTTGCGATCGGCGTCGCGGATGACCGGCACCACCAGGCCGTTTGGTGTGTCCACCGCGAAGCCGATATGGAAATAGCGTTTCAGGATCAGGTTTCCGCTGTCGAGTGATGAGTTGAACTCAGGAAACTTCTTCAGTGCGGCCACTGCGGTTTTGACCAGGAACGCGAGCAGCGTCAGCTTCGTGTCGCCGGTCTTTGCGTTTTCCCTGTTGAACTGCACGCGCAGTGCTTCCAGTTCGGTGACGTCGGCCTCGTCGAACTGGGTCACGTGCGGGATCATCACCCAGTTGCGTGCCAGGTTGGCGCCCGAGAGTTTGCGGATGCGCGACAGCGGCTGCGTCTCGACCGGGCCGAAGCTGGCGAAGTCGACCTCGGGCCAGGGCAGCAGATCGAGACCACCACCCGCGGATGACGGTTGTGCCAGGGCGCCCTTGACGTATTGCTGCACGTCTTCCTTCAGCACACGCTGCTTCGGTCCAGTGCCCTTTACCTGTGCCACGTCGACACCCAGTTCGCGCGCAAAGCGCCGCACCGAGGGGCTCGCATGCGCAAGACCGCTGCCGGCGGGTTCATCGTTGCCGGTCGCTCGCAGTGTGGCAGGAGGGGGCGCAACGGGTTGCGGTGGCGGTGGCGCAGAGGCAGGTGCGTGTTGGGCCGGTGCCGGTACTGGTGCGGGAGCTGGCGGCGCGGCCGGAGTGGGTGCAGCGGTCGGAGCCGGACCGGGTGCGACGGATGGTGCTTCGGCAGTCGCTGGCGCGTCGGCTGTTTCGAGCAGCAGGACCACGGTGCCCTCGTTGACCGTGTCGCCGATCTTCAGTCGCAGCTCCCTGACCGTTCCGGCGACTGGTGAAGGCACTTCCAGCGTCGTCTTGTCCGATTCCAGCGTGACGAGCGGGTCCTCGGCCCGCACGGTGTCGCCAGGGCGGACCTGCAGTTCGATCACCGGCACGTTCTTGAAGTTGCCGATGTCGGGCACTTTCACTTCGATGAGCGGCATGTCTGCTGTCCTCACACGGTGGTCGGATTCGGCTTGCCGGAATCCATCCGGTATTTGGCGATCACCTGCTTCAGCTTCGCCTTGTCGAACGCGCCCTCAT
>DAOLKH010000356.1:0-2574 GCA_035331685.1 Pseudomonadales bacterium | reverse complement strand
AGCGGATCCGCGCGGCAACCGAAGTGCTGCTCGAGGTCGGCGGCGATGCATTCGCGCAGTCGCGGCAACCCCGCCATCGGTGCGTACTGGTTGTGGCCGGCCGCCACGCTGCGTGCCAGCGCCTCGGCCAGCGCGGGCGGCAGCGGAAAGTCCGGGAAACCCTGCGAGAGGTTCAACGCGCCGTACTGCTCCGCCTTCTGCGACATCACCGTGAAGATCGTGGTGCCAACGTCGGGCAGTCGGGAGACGATTGCCGGCTTCACGACGGCGCCTGCCTCACGAATGCGCCGTCGCGCAAAACGGGTGTGGTCTGCATGATTCGGCCTTCCATGAGTTCACGCTACCACCGTCGTGGCGCGGCGGCACGCGCAAACGCACATTTTCACCGAAACCCGGCGGTGAGGCGCGAGTGGCTGGCGCTTAGAATGCGTGCGCCCCGCCGCGGGCGATTTCGAGCAACAGCCAGCTACCCGGAGGAAAGCGCCCGTGCGTATCGACGAGGCCGACCAGGACACTCTCTCCCGCTGGGAGACCACCCTCGCAGCCCGCTACACGGAGCTCGCCGGTGCCGGGCTCGCGCTGGATGTGACGCGCGGCAAGCCTTCGGCAGCCCAGCTCGATCTTTCCGACCGCATCGACGGTGTGCTTGCCGGCAATTACCGCGGCGAGGACGGCACGGACCTGCGCAACTACGGTGGGCTCGACGGAATTCCCGAAGCCAGGCGCCTGTTCGCGCCGGTGCTGCAGGTGCCGGAGCAGAACATGCTGGCAGGCGGCAACAGCAGCCTTACCCTGATGTGGCAGTGCGCGCTGTACGGCATGCACTTCGGTTTCGCCGGACCGGCTTCCGCATGGTCCCGCAACGGCAAGGTGCGATTCATCTGCCCGGTACCGGGTTATGACCGCCATTTCAGCATCTGCGAACATCTTGGCATCGAGATGGTCACGGTGCCGATGACCCCGCACGGCCCCGACATGGATGCCGTCGAAGCGCTGCTTGCCGACGATCCGTCGATCCGCGGCATGTGGGTGGTGCCGCGCTTCTCGAATCCGACCGGCGCGGTCTGCGACGCGGCGACGGTGGAGCGCTGTGCAGCGCTTGGCCGGCGCGCACCGGCAGGATTTCGCCTGTTCTGGGACGACGCCTACGCGGTACACGCGCTCGAGCCTGATGCGCCGCGACTGGCCTCGCTGTGGGAGGCCTGCCGGCGCAACGGTACCGAGGACAGCGTGCTGCTGTTCGGCTCGACGTCGAAAATCACGCATGCCGGCGCAGGCGTGGCGTTCCTTGCCGCCTCCGAGGCGAATCTGCGCGCGATCCGCCATCACATGGGTTTCTCGAGCATCGGGCCCGACAAGGTGAACCAGCGTCGCCACGTCGCACTGCTCGGCGATTTCGCCGGACTGCTCGCGCACATGGAAGGACACGCAGCGCTGCTGCGTCCACGCTTCGCTGCGGTACTCGGTACGCTGGAGCGCGAGTTGGGCGCCAGCGGGATGGGTTCCTGGAGCAGCCCGCAGGGCGGTTACTTCGTGTCCTTCGATACGCTGCCGGGCCTGGCGAAGGAAGTGGTGCGGCTCGCAGCGAATGCGGGAGTCAAGCTGACCCCGGCCGGCGCGACCTTTCCATACGGCAAGGATCCCGAGGATCGCAATATCCGCATCGCCCCGAGCTTTCCGACGGTCGCTGAAATCGAGCGTGCGATGGAGGTGTTCGTGGTCTGCGTGAAGCTCGCCAGCGTGCGTCAGCGCCTGGCGTAGGTCGGGCTTCAGCCCGCCGGGAATCGACGTCGCGTCGGGCATGTCGGCATGAATGCCGACCTGCGGGAACGGTGCGGAGTCAGACGTCGGAGGGAGGTTCGCCGCCGAGTTGCGGGCGCATCCCCGGCATCGGAAAGGTCATGATCTTGCCGTCGCCGCCCTTGGATTCGCGGATCTTCACCGATCCTTCCTTCTCCACCTCGTCGATGCGGATGATCGCGTGCATCGGGATGTAGCTGCGCTTCACACCGGCAAACTCGCCCTTGAGCTTCTCCTCGGCCGGATCCACGACCAGTTGCGTGCGCTCGCCGAAGATGTAGTCCTCGATCTCGATGAAACCGTAAAGGTCGCTCTGGTAGATCTGTCGGGCGTACAGCTCGAACACCTGGTTCTGGTTGACAAAGATGACCTTGTATATCGGTTCAGCCGCCATGGGCACGTCGCTCGCGGATGGGGGTGGTTCGAAGGGGGCGCGCAGCATAGCACAGCGCTGCCTGTGCATATCCGGACCCCACGGCTATAATCGCGGCCCTTTTCCGCACCCCCCCGACAGCGATGAGCGACGACTCCACGCGCAAGGTTTTCGTGCAGACGCACGGTTGCCAGATGAACGAGTACGACTCGGCTCGCATGCTCGATCTGCTGCGCGAGAGTCACGGGCTGCAGCCGGCAGCCTGTGCCGAGGAGGCCGACGTCCTGCTGCTGAACACCTGCTCGATCCGCGAGAAGGCACAGGAGAAGGTGTTCCACGACCTCGGACGCTGGCGCAAGCTGAAGGCTCGTCGCCCTGGTGTGGTGATCGGGGTCGGCGGC
>DAOLKH010000355.1:0-2586 GCA_035331685.1 Pseudomonadales bacterium | reverse complement strand
CCGCATGATCCGCAAGCTGCTGCACAAGGAAGCGGTTCTCGCGCACGACGCGTCGCAACTGTTCCGCTTCGCGCCGTATCTGGTGTTCGGCTCGATGGCAACGGCTGCCGCGATCATTCCGGCGCTGGCGCTGGACCTGCCGTTCGCACACGCGGCGGACGCAATCGCGCTGGTCGGACTGTTCGCGACCGCGCGGGTATTCTCGGCGCTCGCCGCGATGGATACCGGTACAGCTTTCGGCACGCTGGGCGCCCGACGCGAAATGATGCTCGGTTTCCTTGCCGAACCCGCACTGTTGATGGTGTTCTTCACTGCATCACTGATCGCCGGATCGACCGAGCTCACGGTGATCGCCGATACACACCAGAGCCATACGCTCGCGGTACACCCGAGCCTCGCGTTCGCTGCAATTGCCTTCCTGATGGTGCTGCTGGCCGAAAATGCACGCATTCCGGTGGACAATCCGAGCACGCACCTCGAACTGACGATGATCCATGAAGCAATGGTGCTGGAGTACTCGGCGCGCCATCTGGCGCTGATCGAGTGGGCAGCCGCCCTGAAGCTGTTCAACTACGCATGCATCGGCTTCGCACTGTTCATGCCGTGGGGCATTGCGAGCGACATCGGCTCACCCGCGATGTTCGTGCGTGCGGCGACGGTGCTCGCCACCAAGCTGCTGCTCGCCGGAGCCGCACTCGCCCTGATCGAGGCGCTGAACGCCAAGATCCGCATCTTCCGCGCACCCGAATTCCTCGCGCTGGCGTTCATGCTGGCCGTGCTCGGTCTGCTGGTCAGGCTGCTGGTACAGGGGTGACGACGATGCCGACGCTTTCGCTGTCCGGTCAGTACATTCACCTGTTCGCGTCGGTGGTACTGCTGCTTTCGTTCGCGATGCTCGCGCAACGACGTATCCGCACGCTGATCCATCTGTTCGCGCTGCAGGGTTTCGCCCTGGTCTGCTCGACCACCGTCGTCGCCTGGTCCAGCGCGCAGCCGCATCTGTACTACTCCGCTGCGCTGACCCTGGCGCTGAAGGTGATCGTGCTGCCACTGATCCTCTACCGGCTGATCGAACGCCTGCAACTGCGCTGGGACACCGAAACCGTGCTGCACATCCCCGCCACGCTGTTGCTCGGACTCGTGCTGGTCGTGTTCGCGTTCGGGCTCGCACAGCCGGTGTCACGGCTTGGCGACCAGGTCACGCAGAGCACGCTCGGCATCGCGATCGCGGTCGTGATGCTCGCGTTCCTGATGATGATCACGCGGCGCAAGGCGGTCACCCAGGTGATCGGCTTCCTGGCGATGGAAAACGGCCTGTTCTTCGCCGCCACCAGCGCGACCGACGGCATGCCGATGGTCGTCGAACTCGGCATCGCACTCGATGTGCTGGTCGGCATGTTGATACTCGGTGTCTTCTTCTTCCAGATCCGCGAGCAGTTCGACAGCCTCGACCTGCACCACATGGAAAAACTGAAGGAGGAATGATCCCCGATGGAGATCGTGATTCTGCTTGCCTTGCCACTGGGCGGTGCGCTGCTGCTGGCGTTCAGCGGCGCTCACCGGCATGCAGCGGAAATCAACGTGGCGTTCAGCCTCGCAACGCTGATCGCGGCCCTGCTGCTGACCGTGCGCGTGATCGCCGATGGCGCACAGATCTGTTGCAGCGAACAGTTCTTCGTCGATCCGTTCAATGTGTTCCTGGTCAGCCTGACCGCCTTCGTGAACTTCACCACCGCACTGTTCTCGCGTCGCTACATGCGCGTCGAACAGCATCGCGGTCGCCTCGGCCCGGGGCGCATGCGGCTGTACCACGGCCTGTACCAGCTCTTCATGTTCACGATGCTGCTCGCGCTGCTGACCAACAACATGGGCCTGCTGTGGGTTGCAATGGAAGCGGCGACGCTCTCCACCGTGCTGCTGGTGTCGCTCTATCGCAACGCCGCCAGCCTCGAGGCCGCGTGGAAGTACTTCATCCTGTGCGGCGTCGGCATCGCACAGGCACTGTTCGGCACCGTACTGCTCTATTTCGCTGCGGAACGCGTGCTCGGGCACGCCGGCACCGCCGCGCTGCTGTGGACGCAGCTCGACGCCGTGAAGGGCCAACTGGAGCCCACCGTGCTCGCCATCGCCTTCGTCTTCCTGCTGGTCGGTTACGGCACGAAGGTCGGCCTGGTGCCACTGCACAACTGGCTGCCCGACGCGCATGCCGAGGGTCCCACCCCGGTCTCGGCCGTACTGTCGGGGCTGCTGCTGAACGTGGCGCTGTATGCGGTGATCCGCTGCAAGGTACTGGTGGAGGGTTCGGTCCGCTCGACGCTGCCGGGGCGCATGCTGATGTTCTTCGGTATCGTCTCGGTGCTGGTCGCGGCATTCATGCTGTGGCGACAGAAGGACATCAAACGCCTGTTCGCGTACTCGTCGATCGAGCATATGGGAATCATCACGTTCGCGTTCGGCATGGGCGGTGCGGTGGCGAACTTCGCCGCACTGCTGCACATGACGGTCCATTCGCTGACCAAGAGTGCGATCTTCTTCACGGTCGGACATGCGGTGCAGAAGGCCGGGTCGCAGCAGATGGCCGATATC